>CAZUKT010000424.1:4030-4397 GCA_964620975.1 uncultured Rubrivivax sp.
GGCATTGAAGTAGCCGATGTCCACATCTGTCAGGTGCAGGGAATTGATGCTCACGTCGGCCGTCACCGGCAGGCCAGCCGCCTTGGCCGCACGCAGCGCGCCCACGCCGGCCGCACTGCTGATGCGGCACAGGTGCACACGTGCGCCGGTGGCACGCACCAGCTCAAAGATGGTGTGCAGCGCAATCGTTTCGGCCAGCACCGGCACCCCCGACAGACCCAGCCGCGTGGCCATGGCCCCTGAAGCAGCGATGCCCTTGCCCAACCATGCGTCCTGCGGGCGCAGCCACACGGTGTAGCCAAAGGTGGCCGCGTACTGCAGCGCGCGCAGCAACACCTGCGTGTCGGTCACGGGCACGTCGGCCTGG
>CAZUKT010000425.1:0-4389 GCA_964620975.1 uncultured Rubrivivax sp.
ATGCAGGGCGCGGCGCTCTTCGGCGCGGTCAAGGCGCAGCATGGCGGCCAGGCTGCTGGCGCGGGTGCGCAGGTAGGTGCCCATGGCCACGTTTTCAAGCACCGTCATGTCGGGCACCAGCTTCACGTGCTGGAAGGTGCGGCTCATGCCGCGGCGCGCCACTTCACGCGAGGGCAGGCCGTGCACGGGCTGGCCACGCAGCAGGACTTCACCACTGGTGAGTGGCAGCACGCCGCTGATGAGGTTGAAGGTGGTGCTCTTGCCGGCGCCGTTGGGGCCGATGAGGCCCACGATGTCGCCGGCGCGGATGGTGAAGCTGATGTCGTTCACGGCCACCAGCCCACCGAAGGCCTTGCGCACGGCCTTGGCTTCCAGCAGCGGCTCACCGCGCACGGGTTTGCTGCGTGCGGGCAGCGGTGGCGCGTCCCCCAGGCCGGCGCTGGGCCGGCGGCGCGGCAGCCAGCGGTCGATCATGGGCCACACGCCGTCCGGCGCGAACTTGAGCACGATCACCAGCACGACGCCGAAGACGATGACCTCGTAGCTGCCTGCCGTGCCTATCAGCTTGGGCAGCAGCACCTGCAACTGGTCTTCGGTCAGCTTGACCAGCGCCGCCCCAGTAAAGGCGCCCCACACGCTGCCCACGCCGCCCAGCACGGCCATGAAGAGGTATTCAATGCCGAACTTGATGCCAAACGGGCTGGGGTTGACGCTGCGTTGCATGTGCGCAAAGAGCCAGCCCGACACGCTGGCCAAGAGCGCGGCAATGACGAACATCACCACCTTGTAGCGGAAGGTGCTGGCACCCATGGCTTCGGGCATGGTGGTGCCACCGCCCCGGTTGAGGTTGAGCGCACGCATGACGCGGCCGGGGCGTGAATCCAGCAGGTGCGTCACGGCCACGGCGCCGCCCAGCGCGGCGGCCCAGATCAGCCAGTAGATGCGGCGTTCTTCCTGGAAGCTGAAGTCGCCCACGCTGATGGGCGGCACGCCCAGCAGGCCGTCGTACTTGCCCAGGGCATCGAGGTTGCCCATGGTGTAGTACAGCGCCAGGCTCCAGGCGATGGTGGCCAGTGGCAGGTAGTGGCCGCTCATGCGCAAAGTCAGCCAGCCCAGCAGCAGCGCCACGCCGGCCGTCAGCAGCAGCCCCGCCACCAGCCCCACCCAGGGCGACAGGCCGTAGGCTGTGCTGAGGTAGGCGCTGCTGTAGGCGCCGATGCCCGCAAAGGCCGCCTGCCCGAACGACGTGAGCCCACCCACGCCAGTGAGCAACACCAGGCCCAGCGCCACCAGCGAAAACAGGCCGATGTAGTTGAGCTGCGTGATCCAGAACGGCGGCACGGGCAGCAGCGGCAGCACAGCCACGCCAAAGGCGACCGCGACAAGTCCAATGGCACGGGGTTGCACTTCAGTGTTCCTCGTGGTGTTTGTCGACAAAGGACCGCCACAGCAGCACCGGCAAGATGGCGGTGAAGACGATGACTTCCTTGAAGGAACTGGCCCAGAACGAGCCGAAGGATTCAAGCAGGCCCACGCCCACGGCACCCACCAGGGCCAGCGGAAAACTCGTCAGCCCGGCAAACACGGCGGCCACGAAGCCCTTCAGGCCGATGAGAAAGCCGCTGTCGTAGTAGATGGTTGTTGAAGGGCCGATGAGCAGGCCCGACAGCGTGCCGATGAACGACGCCATGGTGAAGCTCAGGGTGCCCGCGCCGTCGGTGCTGATGCCCATGAGCCGTGCGCCCGTGCGGTTGACCGACGTGGCGCGCAGGGCCTTGCCGCTGAGCGTGCGGTCAAAGAACACAAACAGGGCCACGATCAGCACCACCGATGCGGCAAAGATGATCAGCGTCTGCCCGGTGATGGCCAGCGCACCCAGCGTGAACCGTTCGTCCCAGAACGGCGGGTTGCGGAACCCTTCAGCGCCAAAAAACAGCAGGCCCAGCCCGGTCAGCGCAAAGTGCACGCCCACCGCCACGATCAGCAGCACCAGCGAGCTGCTGTCGGCCAGTGACCGAAAGGCCAGCCGGTACACCAGTGGGCCCATGGGCGTGACCAGCGCCAGCGTCAGCGCCGCCTGCACCAGCAGCGGTGGCTGCATGGGCGCCACCCACATGGCGACAAGCGCCACGCCCATGGGCAGCACAAAGTTGCGTGTGGCTTCACGCACAAAACGCGCCGGCGCCCAGCGGTCGCGCACGGCCTGCGCCACGTCCATGGCAGTGGCCAGCACGGCCATCAGCATCAGCAACCACACCGTACCCGGCACCTTGCCGGTCTGGAACAAGGCCATGGTGAGCGCACCAAAGGCCACGAATTCACCTTGTGGGATGAAGACGATGCGGGTCACGGCAAACACCAGCACCAGGGCAATGGCCACCAGCGCGTAGATGGCGCCGCTGGTGATGCCGTCCAGGCCCAGGATGCTGGCAATGGTCAAGTCCATGGCGGGTGGGTGTCAGTCGGTTGCTGGCGTTGGCGGAGGGTGTGCGTCTTGCCCCCTCTCCCGCTTGCGGCAGAGGGTTGGGGTGAGGGTGTTGCGGCGTGCCACCACCCATCACCCCCGCCCTCTCCCCGCAGGCGGGGCAGAGGGGGGCCAAACCCGGATCAGCGCGGCTCCAGCTTCCAGTTGGCGTCCACCACCTTCATCACCACACCGGTGTCGGCGCGGTAGCCCCAGTGGTCGGTGGGGCTGAAGTCCAGCACGCCGTGTGTCACGGCCAGGGCGGGTGTGCTTTCCAGTGCGTCCTTCAGTGCGGCGCGGAATTCCGGCGTGCCGGGTTTGCCTTTTTTCAGCGCCACGGGAACCACCTTTTCCAGCATCAGGTAGGCGTCGTAGCTGTGCGCGGCAAACTGGTTGCGCAGGCCGGCGCCGTGGATCTTTTCGTACTCGGCGTTGAACTTCACACCCAGCGCCTTGCTGGGGTGGCCGTCGGGCAACTGCTCGGCCACCACCACGGGGCCGCTGGTGACGAAGGTGCCTTCGGTGACCTTGCCACCCACGCGCATCAGGTCACGCGTGGCGGCGGCGTGTGTCTGGTAGACCTTGCCCTTGAAGCCGCGTTCGGCCATGCCCAGCTGCGGCATGGCCGCGCCGCTGCCGCTGGCCACGATGACCATGGCGTCGGGGTTGGCGGCGTTGAGCTTGAGCGCCTGCGCGGTGACGCTGGTGTCGGCACGTGCAAAACGCTCGGCCGCCAGCAGCTTGATGCCGGCCTTTTCAAGCAGCGGGGTCAGGGCCTGCAGCCACTGCTCGCCGTAGGCGTCGGTGTAGCCCAGAAAGCCCACCGTCTTGACGCCGTTTTTCACCATGTGGGCCACCATGGCGTTGGCCATGACGCCGTTGCTCTGCGGCATGCGGAAGGTCCAGGCGTCGGCGCCGGGCGGCAGGCCGATGGGCGACGTGGCCAACTGCACGGTCTTGCTTTCCATGGCCACGCTGGCAATGGCAATGGCCACCGGCGTGACGCCCGAGCCCAGGATCAGATCGACCTTGTCTTCATTGACAAAGCGGCGCGCGTTCTGCACGCCCTTGGTGGGGTCGGTGGCGTCGTCGAGCATGACGATCCTGATCTTTTCGCCGGCCACGGTGGCGGGCCACATCTTCACGCCGTTGCTCATGGGGATGCCCAGGCCGGAGCCCGGCCCGGTAAGCGGCAGGCTCACGCCAATGGTGATGTCGGCCAGTGCGGCGTTGCAGGCCAGCAGGGCCGCTGCGGCGGCCAGGGTGTGCTTGAGGAATCGGGTCATGGTTGTCTCCTGACGGGGTGGGGCTGGGAAGGGACTTGGGGCGGGACTACGAACAAAGCGACTTGATGTCGTCTGGAATGGGAATCGACTTGATGCGCTCCGGGTCGGCCGGGTCGCGGATGCAGAAGGCGCGCACTTCAGTGCCTTCACACAACACGGTGTCACCACGCTTGACCACGTGGCGGTGGCGGAAGGTCTTGATGGCCCACTCTTCCACCGTGGTGTGGATGGTGATGGTTTCGCCATAGGTGGCGGGACGCATGAAGCGGGTGTGGATTTCCAGCAGCGGCGTGCCGATGATGCCGGTGGTCTTGACCAGTTCGCGCCAGGTGGGCACGCCGCAGGCCACGAAGAAGGCGAGCGAGGCTTCGTCCATCCAGCGGCTGAAGTTGGGGAAGAACACGATGCCGGCGGGGTCGCAGTCGCCAAACTGCACCTGCACGGAGTAGACGTGATGTTTGCTCATGCGGCCTCGGGGTTTTCAACAAGCAGCGCAATGCCCTGGCCACCGCCGATGCAGGCCGAAGCCACACCCCAGCGCGCACCGATTTCCTTCAACTGGCGCGCCACGGTCAGGGTCAGTCGCACACCGGTGGCCGCCAGCGGGTGGCCCAGCGCAATGGCGCCACCCTTGACGTT
>CAZUKT010000426.1:0-4388 GCA_964620975.1 uncultured Rubrivivax sp.
GGCGTTGTCTGGTGGTGGGAGCGGCCGAGGCCGCCGAACGCGCTGCCGGCAGGCGGTCCGGCAAGCTGCAGGGGTCGGTGTTGGCTGCGGGCGGCGGCGCTTTGGCGCAGGCGCGCAGGGTGGCCGGGCACGCCGGCCGGCTGACGCGCCTGAGCGGTTGGCTGGGCCAGTTCGAAGCCGAGTGGGAAAGCCACAACCCCATCGACCTGGACCTCTGCACACGGTGCAACGCCTGCGTCGATGCCTGCCCCGAAGGTGCCATCGGCCTGGACTACCAGGTCGACATGAATGCCTGCAAGAAACACCGCGACTGCGTGCGGGTTTGCGACGCTGCGGGCGCCATCGACTTCACCCGCGCGCCGCTGGCGCACATCGAGAGCTTTGACCTGGTGCTGGACTTGCGCAGCGGCCCGGCCTTCAGCCAGCACCAGTTGCCACAAGGCTACTTCCATCCGGGCGCCGATGAACGCGCACTGGTGGACGCCGTGTTCAAGCTGCGTGAAATGACGGGCGAGTTCGACAAGCCGCGTTTCTTTCGCTACGACGCCAAGATCTGTGCCCACAGCCGCAACGAACAAACCGGCTGCACGGCCTGCATCGACGTGTGCTCGGCCAGCGCCATCCGCAGCGACGGCTCACGCAAGGGCAAGACCAAGGGCCAGGCGGCCGGCGGCGTGGCCGTGAACCCGCACCTGTGCGTGGGCTGCGGCGCCTGTGCCACGGTGTGCCCCAGCGGCGCCATGGCCTTTGCCTACCCGGGCACGGTCGACCAGGGCAAGCGGCTGCGCACGATGCTGGCCGCCTACGGCCATGCTGGCGGGCGCGATGCGGTGCTGTTGATCCACAGTGAAGTTGCGGGCACGCGGCTGATCAACGAGCTGGGCCGCGGCGCCAGCCTGAGCCGCCGTGACCGCAGCCTGCAGGGCCTGCCGGCGCGTGTGCTGCCCGTGCCCGTGTGGCACACCGCCAGCGTGGGCATTGACTTGTGGCTGGCTGCCCTGGCCCAGGGTGCGAGCCAGGTGTGGGTGCTGCTGACCGACGAAGAAGCGCCCGAGTACCGGCAGGCCCTGCAAGAGCAGATGGACGTGGCGCAGGCCATGCTCAGCGGGCTGGGTTATGCGGGCCAGCACTTCCAGCTGCTGACCGCCCGCGACGCACGCGACCTGGCCGCGCTGGACGCGGCACTGCGCGTCAAGCCTGCGCAGACCGTGGCCAAGGCCGCCACCTTCACGGTGCAAGCCGAAAAACGCGCCACCATGGACCTGGCCATCGACCACCTGCTGGCCCAGGCGCCGGCGGCCGTGGACGCCATTGCCCTGCCCGCCGCCGGCTCACCCCTGGGCAGCCTGATGGTCAACGCCGAGCGCTGCACCTTGTGCCTGAGCTGCGTGGGCGCCTGCCCCGAAGGCGCGCTGGCCGACAACCCCGACAAGCCGCAACTGCGGTTCATCGAAAGCAAGTGCGTGCAGTGCGGCCTGTGCGCCAAGACCTGTCCCGAAGACGCCATCACCCTGCAGCCCCGGCTGTGGCTGGCCGACGGCGGCAAGGCACGCAAGGCCCTGCGTGTGCTGGCCGAACAAGAGCCCTACCGCTGCGTCAAATGCGCCAAGCCCTTTGGCACGCTGCGTGCCATTGAAAACATGCTCACCAAGCTGGCGGGCCATTCGGCCTTTCAAGGTGCGGCCGCCGAGCGGCTGAAGATGTGCAGCGACTGCCGTGTCATCGACATCTACTCCAACACGAGCGAAGTGCGCATCACTGACCTGTGAGGCCCCCGCCCGATCTGACCCGACCCGCCCCCACCATGACCACCACCGCACCCATCACCTTCGGCAGCGCCGACAACAGCGAAGAAATCGCCCGCGCCGAGCTGTACGGCCTGCTGGCGCAGCTGTGGCTGGCGCCGCCCGATGCAGCACTGCTGCAGCAGTTTCGTGTGGCGGTGACCGAAGCGCCGCAATCGGGCAGCTGGCTCGAAGCACCCTGGCACGACCTGGTCGCGGCCCTGCGGGCCAGCACGGTGGAAAAGGCCGCTGCCGAACACACGGCGCTCTTCCAGAGCGTGGGCAAGGCCGAGGTGTTTGCCTACGCCTCGTTCCACCTCACGGGTTTCCTGAATGAAAAGCCCTTGGCCACACTGCGCGAAGACCTGGCCGCATTGGGCCTGGCCCGCGACCCGCAGGCGCTGGAAACCGAAGACCACATCGCCTACCTGTTTGAGGTGATGCGCTACCTGATCGCCGGCGAAGACATGGCGGTGTGCAACCTTGAACAGCAGCGCCGCTTCTTCCGCAACCATCTGCAGCCCTGGGTGGGCGCGCTTTGCGAATGCACGGTGGCGCATCCACGTGCCGAGGTGTGGCGTGCCGTGGCCGTGTTCACGCGCGAATTCATGCACGTCGAGACACAAGGCTTTGACTTGCTGGAAGCGTGATGCGCACCACCACCCCACACCGCAGAGCCCGCCCATGAACATCCCCGCAGACCAGATCACCGGCCTCATCGTCTGCGGCGGCCGGGGCACGCGCATGGGCGGCGTCGACAAGGGCTTGCAGACATTCAACGGCATGCCGCTGGCACTGCACGCGCTGATGCGGCTGTCGCCCCAGGTGGGCCAGCTGATGATCAACGCCAACCGCAACCTGGGGGCTTATGAATCGCTGGGCGTGCCGGTGTGGCCCGACCCGGTGGCCGACTTTGCCGGCCCGTTGGCCGGATGGCAGGCCGGGCTGGAGCGCTGCGAAACGCCTTTTCTGGTGGTGGTGCCCTGCGATTCACCGCACTTCCCTGCCGACCTGGTGCCACGCCTGAGCGAGGCCCTGGTGCGCGAGGATGCCGACATTGCCATGGCCTGCACGCTGGAAGACGGCCGCGTGCAGCCGCAGCCCGTGTTCACGCTGCTCAAGGCCATGCTGCTGGAAAGCCTGGTGGCGTACATGCAGTCGGGTGAACGCAAGATTGACCGCTGGACCGCCATGCACCCCTGTGCGATGGTCATGTTTGACGACAGCGCGGCGTTTGCCAATGCCAACACGCTGGAAGAACTGCACCGCCTGCAGCCGCCGCAGGCCTGAGCTACACGCCCAGCATCTGCCCACCGCCAAAGCTGCCCACCTGGGGCGGCTCGCCACCGGCCACCAGCTTGACCGCGCAGTACTTGAATTCCGGTATCTTGGCCACCGGGTCCAACGCGGCATGGGTGAGCTGGTTGATGGCCGCCTCGAACCAGCAAAACGCCACAAACACCGCGCCGCGTGGTGTGCCTTCGTCGGCACGTGCGTACAGGGCCACGCGACCGCGCCGCGACTGCAATGTCACCACGTCGCCCGGCGCCACGCCCGCGTCGGCCAGGTCCAGTGGGTGGACAAGTGCCACCGGGTCGGGCTCCAGCGCGTCCAGCATGCTGGCGCGGCGTGTCATGCTGCCGGTGTGCCAGTGCTCGAGCTGCCGGCCTGTGATCAGCACCAGGGGGTAGTCGGCATCGGGCTGCTCGGCCGCCGGCACCAGGTCGGCAGGCACAAAACGGGCGCGTCCACCGGGCCTTGGAAAGTGCTCGACAAACACCACCGGGTGGCCAGGGTCGCCTTCTTGTTCACAGGGGTAGGTCACAGCCCCTTCGGCCTGCAAACGGGCCCAGGTGATGCCGGCGATGCTGGGCATCAGGTGCCGCATCTCGTCAAACACGGCACCTGCTGCGGCGTCGCAATCGGCGGGCTCGGCGCCATAGTGCTGCCAGTCCAGCCCCAGTTGCCGGGCCAGCGCGGTGATGATCCACAGGTCTTGCCGCGCCTGCCCCGGCAGGCCAATCGCGCGGCGGCCCAGTTGCACGGTGCGGTCGGTGTTGGTGAAGGACCCGGTCTTCTCGGCAAAGGCCGAAGCCGGCAGCACCACGTCGGCCAGGCAGGCGGTCTCGGTCAAGAAGATGTCTTGCACCACCAGCATGTCCAGCTTGGCCAGCGCCGCACGGGCGTGTTGCACGTCGGGGTCGCTCATGGCCGGGTTTTCACCCTGGATGAACATGCCTTTGACGTGGCCGGCGTGGATGGCGTGCATCACCTCCACCACGGTCAGACCCGGTTGCGTGGCCAGGCTTTGCACTGGCACGCCCCAGGCCAAAGCAAAGCGCGCCCGCGTGGGCTCGTCGTCCACACGGTGGTAGTCGGGGTACATCATGGGGATCAGCCCGGCGTCTGACGCGCCCTGCACGTTGTTCTGCCCGCGCAGCGGGTGCAGGCCGGTGCCGGGGCGGCCGATCTGGCCCGTCATCAGCGCCAGCGCGATCAGGCAGCGTGCGTTGTCGGTGCCGTGCACGTGCTGGCTGATGCCCATGCACCACAGGATCATGCTGGCGCGACTCTTCGCATACAGGCGCGCCACCACGCGCACGG
>CAZUKT010000427.1:0-4378 GCA_964620975.1 uncultured Rubrivivax sp.
CCCCGAGTTCCTCAACGCCGAAGATGCCCACGGGCATGACCACCACGGCCACGACCACCAGGGCGACGCGTGCGACCACCCCTCGCACCACAAAGGCCACCACCACGCGCATGACGACGACGTGAAGTCCTTTGTCTTCCGCAGCAAGAAGGCCTTCAACCCGGCCAAGCTCGAAGACTTCCTGGGCGCCATCGTGCAGGTCTACGGCCCCAAGATGCTGCGCTACAAGGGTGTGCTGTTCATGAAAGGCAGCGACCGCAAGGTCATCTTCCAGGGCGTGCACCAGCTCATGGGCAGCGATCTGGGCCCGAAGTGGGCCCCCGGCGAAGAAAAGGGCAGCAAGGTGGTTTTCATCGGCATCGACCTGCCCAAGGAAGTGCTGCTGCAGGGCCTGGAGCAATGCCTGGCGTGACGCCTTGAACTGCCGGCGGCAAGCCCTTTGCCGACGCAGGAAGCCGAGCCCGGGCGCGTGGCTACAATCCGCGCGCTTTGACGACCACCCAGGTTGCCCCGGCGCCCACGTGTGATCGGGGGTGACATGGTGCTGCCAAGCCCCCAAACGGGGCTGGGTCCGATTCAGTATTTTCCCAACGGGAGGAGGTCCCCGTGAGCAAGACACCGGCCAAAGCAGCACCCGCTGCCAGCAAGTCGCCCGCCAAACCCGCAGCGCCCGTCAAGGCCGCCAGCGCGGCGCCGGCCGCGAGCGCCAAGCCTGCTGCCAAGCCGGCGCCGAAACCTGCTGCCAAGGCCGCCGCACCGGTGGCACCCGCGCCGGCACCTGCACCTGCGCCCTCGGCGGCCCCCAAGCCCGCAGCCCCAAAGGCCGGCACCAAACCAGCAGCCAAGGCGGCACCGGCCAAGGCTGCGGCCGCACATTCCGTACCACCCGTCCCGGCGCCTGCGCCGGCTGCCAACCGCTTTACCGATCGCTTTGCGCCTGCCGCCCGGCAGGCGACCCGCCCGATGACTGAAACGGCCGAATTGCCAAAACCTGCCCTGAAGATTGACCCCAAGGTCGCCAACGCCTGGAAGACCAAGCCCGGCCGCGAGCTGACTGATGCCGAACTCCTTGCCATGCCGGACGCGGAGTACATGAAGGACAAGCAGATCGACTTCTTCCGCGCCAACCTGCAAAAGCAGAAGGACGACCTGCTGTCCAACGCCGGTGAGACCACCGAGCACCTGCGCGAAGACACCTCCATCGTGCCCGACCCGGCCGACCGCGCCACGATCGAAGAAGAACATGCGCTGGAACTGCGCACTCGCGACCGCGAACGCAAGCTGCTGAAGAAGATCGCGCAATCACTGACGCGGCTCGAAACCGGCGAATACGGCTATTGCGACGAAACAGGTGAACCCATCGGCCTGGCACGTTTGCTGGCACGCCCCACGGCCACCTTGTCGCTTGAAGCGCAGCAACGCCGCGAACTCAAGCAAAAGATGTTCGGTGATTGATCCTTGCGCCCCTGCCCGGCTGGCCTTGAGTCGGGGCCGGGCCGGAGGCCTGCGGAGTACTATCTAAGACCATGGCCGAAAACGAGAGCTTCTTCCGCAAGGTGGTGCGCTTTGTTGCGAACCCGGCCACCGACTGGACCGACCTGAATTCGCGGCAGGAAGACTCCCGCGAGCTGGAGCTGGAGAAGTCCGAGCTCAAGGCCATGATCGAGCGCAAGCGGCGCAACGACTTTGTGCGCAAGCGCGAATTCGACATGCTGCGCCGCGTCCGCCGCGAAGGCCTGTCGCCCGAGCAACTGGCCACCTTGGGCACCTCGTCCCGCCTTGACGATTCCGAAGCCCGGCTGCCCGACACCCACACGCAGCGCACCGACGGCGTCAAGGCCAAGATCGACGAGATCGAGCAGCAGATGGTGGGCGACGCTGGCTTCAACAGCTCGCGCACCAAGGCCACCGGCTACTACAACACGCCAGCCACCGAGCCGGCTGTGCTGGCCCGTGACCGCGCCACCGAGCGCAACGCCGAACGCGCCGCCGAACGCCAGCACGGGCGCGGCGCCGTGGTTGACGACCACGAGCAGTTGCCTGCCCTGCCACCGCTGGGTGGGCCGGCGCCGTTCGCGCCCGCGGCATCCATCAACCTGCCGCCTGCGGCCGCACCCGCGCCCGTGCAGATGGGCGGCGGCCTGCCACCTTTGGCGCCCCTGTCCACGGTGTCGTTTGATGGCGCCGGGCCCGGCCCGTCCCTGTCAGGCCAGGCCGAAAACACCGATTTCAGCAGCCCCTTTGCCGTCGAAGTGAGCGAGGTGGTGCACGACCCCGAGCTTGACGAGGCCGTGATCGCTTTTGCCAACGCAGACTTCAACCAGTGTGAAGAAGCCCTGCAGCGCATCACCGGCCCGGGCGGTGAACGCGCCCAACACGCCGAGACCTGGCTGGTGCTGTTTGACCTGTACCGCGCCACCGGCCAGCAGCAGCGCTTTGAAAGCCTGGCGGTTGAATACGCGCAGCAGTTTGGCTGGTCGGCCCCGCAGTGGTATTCATTGCCCAAGCTGGTGGCCGAGGCACAGGCCGACGAACCCGTGCTGCCCCACAGGCGCGCCAGTTCTGGCGAACTGGGCGACATTGGCGACGTGGGCTGGGTCTGCCCCGTGCGGCTGGACATTGAAGGCGTGGCGCGCCTGCGCTCGCAGACACTGCAGATGCCGCTGCCCTGGGTCTTTGACTGGAGCTCGCTGCGCAGCATGGACGCCGAGGCGGCCATGCAGATGTCGTCGGTGTTCAGGCTTTGGGCCGGGCAAGCGATAGAAATGCGCTGGATGTCTGGCGAGCGCCTGTTCACGGTGCTGCAAGAAGCCGCGCCTACCGGCTTGCGTGACGCCGACCCGGCCTTCTGGCTGACACGGCTTGAAGCGCTGCGCCTGGCCAACCGGCCTGACCAGTTCGACGAATCCGCCATCGACTACTGCGTCACCTACGAGGTGAGCCCCCCGTCTTGGGAGCCGGCGCGCTGCAAAGTGCACATCAGCGGCATCGGCATGTCCACCCGCACACCGCCCATGAGCATGGTCAGCGATGTGTCCACCAGCTTCCTGGAATCGGGCCTGGCCGAAGACCCGGCCGGCAGCGGTGTTGAACTGGCACATGTGGAGTTGTCGGGCCAACTGGTGGGCGACATTGGCGCGACGCTGGCCAAGATGCAGGGTGAACTTGGCACCGCGCTCATCGTCAACGTGTCCTGCGCGCGACTGATCCGTGTCGACTTCATCGCGGCAGGTGACCTTTTGAACTGGGTGCTGGCGCGCCGCACTGAAAGCCGCGCCGTGCACTTTGTGGACGCGCACCGGCTGGTGGCACTGTTTTTTGGCGCCATGGGCATCAACGAACACGCCAAGGTGCAGGTTCGAAAAGTCTGACGCCGCCCCCAGGCTTGTCGCTGCGCGCCTTCGCCACACCCCAAGAAGGCTCGCGCAGCGGCCCGGCGAAGCCGGTCCCGCGCATGGCTTTGATCGGGACATCGCACTGCGATTGAAACCCGGGATTCCAACCCCAACTGCAGGCGAATCATGGAAAGCTACCACGGCACTACCATTCTCAGCGTGCGTCGCGGGGCCACCGTGGCCCTGGGTGGCGACGGCCAGGTCACGCTGGGCACCATCATCGTCAAGAGCAGCGCACGCAAGGTGCGCAAGCTGTACCGCGAGCAAGTGCTGGCAGGTTTTGCCGGCGCCACGGCCGACGCCTTTACGCTGTTTGAACGCTTTGAAGCCAAGCTCGAAAAGCACCAGGGCCACCTGCAGCGCGCTGCCATCGAGCTGACCAAGGATTGGCGCACCGACCGCGTATTGCGCCGCCTTGAAGCCATGCTGGCCGTGGCCGACAGCACGTGCAGCCTGATCATTACCGGCAACGGCGACGTGCTGGAGCCCGAGTTCGGCATCGTGGCCATAGGCTCGGGCGGCGCGTATGCGCAGGCGGCCGCACGGGCGCTGCTGCAGCACACCGAGATGGCGCCGGCCGACATCGTGAAGCGGTCTCTCGAGGATGCCGGGGCCACCTGGATCTACACCAACCAGAGCCACATCGTCGAGACACTTGGGTGATGGAGCCCCCAGGCTCGCGGCCGCTCGCTACCCCCCAGGGGGGCCGCCAGCGAGCGGCCCGGCGAAGCCGGTGCCGCAGCTGGGAACTGGATTGGATCAAGACATTGCGCCAGGACCAATGACATGAGCATGACGCCCCAGGAAATAGTCTCCGAACTCGACCGCCACATCGTCGGCCAGAACGCCGCCAAGCGCGCGGTGGCCATTGCCCTGCGCAACCGCTGGCGGCGCCAGCAGGTGGACGAAAAACTGCGCGGTGAGATCACGCCCAAGAACATCCTCATGATCGGCCCCACGGGCGTGGGCAAGACCGAGATCGC
>CAZUKT010000428.1:0-260 GCA_964620975.1 uncultured Rubrivivax sp.
GCGGGCGCTACCTGGGCTACATCGCCGACGAGATGAACATGGGCCTGCACGAGCTGGGGCCGCTGGCGATGAAGTCGACCAAGGCCATCCGCATCAACTCCACCTGCACCGTGTTCGCCGGCGCCGAGCTGCGTGACCGCCTGAGCCTGGGCGACAAGCGCGAGGACATCATGGCCGGGCTGCACCGCGCCATCATCCTGCGCGCCATGTCCATCCTGGCACGGTCTGGCGGCGTGCGCGACCAGTTCACCTTCACCAGC
>CAZUKT010000428.1:270-4354 GCA_964620975.1 uncultured Rubrivivax sp.
CACCGGCGGCGTGGCCAAGAACGAGGCTGCGGTGAAGTCGTTGAAGGAGCTGATCAAGGAAAACTACGGCGAAGTCACACTCAACATCGACCCCGATTCGATCTACACCGGCGCGCTCGGCGGTGCCACCTTCGCCTGGCGCGCCGTGGTCGAAGAAGGCCGCGCCATCGAAGCCCGCGTTTGAGGAGACCATTCCCATGATCCACACCATCGGCATCGATATCGGCTCTGGCGCCGTCAAGTCCGTTCTATTCCGCCACGGCAGCGACGGCGACGGCAGCGGCAGCAAGCCGGTCTGGCTGGCCAAGCGCTGCGAACGCATCCGCAGCCGCGACCCCATGACATTGGCACGCCAGGGTTACGACGATGTGCTCGCCGACGCAGGCCTGAAGGCCGGCGAGGTGCAGTACACGGCCACCACCGGCGAGGGCGAAAACGTGAAGTTCGCCACCGGGCACTTCTATTCGATGACCACGCACGCGCGTGGTGGTGTGTTCCTGGAACCGACAGCACGCGCGGTGGTCGACATCGGCGCGCTCAACGGCCGCGCCATCTACATCGACGAACGCGGCAAGGTGCTGTCGTACAAGATGACGAGCCAGTGCGCCTCGGGCTCGGGTCAGTTCCTGGAGAACATCGCGCGCTACCTGGGCGTGGCGGTGGAAGAGATCGGCTCGCTGTCGCAAAGCTCGAAAGAGCCCGAGAAGGTGAGCTCGATCTGCGCCGTGCTGGCCGAAACCGACGTCATCAACATGGTCAGCCGCGGCATCGCCACACCCGACATCCTGAAGGGCATCCACCTCTCCATGGCCTCGCGCATCGTCAAGCTGCTCAAGGTCACCGGCATCAAGACCGGCACCGCCCTGCTCACCGGCGGCCTGGCACTCGACACCGGGCTGCTCGCCGCCATCCAGGAAGAGATGCTCAACGAGAAGGTCACCGTCAGCGCCATGTCGCACCCCGACAGCATCTATGCCGGTGCCATCGGCGCTGCGCTGTGGGGCGCGTTCCGCCACGGCAAGCTGCAGGCGCTGGAAGCCACCGCTGCGGCCTGAGCCGCAGCTTCCACATCACTCGCGAGGAGACCCAAGCCATGGCCCTGCTGATCAACGACGACTGCACCGCCTGCGACGCCTGCAAGCCCGTGTGCCCCAACGAAGCCATCGCCGTGGGCAGCCCGTTGTACGTCATCGACGCGCTGCGGTGTACCGAATGCGTGGGCGCCGAGGACGAGCCGCAGTGCATGCTGGTGTGCCCGGCCGACTGCATCGTGCCCAACCCAGACTTCCAGGAGTCGCCGGAAGAGTTGATGGCCAAGTACGAGCAGTTGCACGGCTGAAGCGGGCGCCGCCGTGCCCTGCTATTCGATCGAAGGCGTCATCCCCGTTGTCGACGCCGATGCCTTTGTGCACCCCACGGCGGTGCTGATCGGCGACGTGATCGTCGGCCCAGGCTGCTATGTAGGCCCCCTGGCTTCGCTGCGTGGTGACTTCGGCCGCATCGAACTGAAGGCCGGCGCCAACGTGCAGGACAGCTGCGTTGTGCACGGATTCCCCTTTGCCGACACGGTGGTGGAAGAAAACGGCCACATCGGCCACGGCGCCGTGTTGCACGCTTGCGTGGTGCGCCGCGACGCCATGGTGGGCATGAACGCCGTGATCATGGACGAGGCCGAGATCGGCGAGCGCGCCATGGTGGCCGCCTGTGCCTTCGTGCGCGCCGGCCACCGGGTGCCCCCCGGCTGGCTGGCGGCGGGGCTGCCGGCCAAGAACGTGCGGGCGCTGAGCGAAGACGAGATCGCCGGCAAGGCCGAAGGCACCGCGATCTACCAGGACCTGACACGCCGTTGCCTGGCCTCGATGTCCGAGGTCTGGCCGCTGTCCAGCATCGACGCGCAGCGGCCGCGCCTGCAGATCCCCAGCCACTGGAAGCGTCGCTGAACGTTCTGTCCGAAGCCTTGCCACACGCGCCCGCAAGGGCGCCGCGTCACAAGCCCAGGTAGCCCGCCAGCTGCGGGCTGGCGGCCACGTCGGCGGCGGCGCCGGACAGCACGCACTGCCCCTTTTGCAGCACCAGCGCGCGGTCGCTGTGCGCCAGCACACGGCGGTAGTCGCGGTCTACCGTGACGGCCGCAATGCCGGCTTCGCGGATGACCCCGATGACACGCCAGATCTCCGTCACCACCTGGGGGGCCAGGCCCTCGGTGGCTTCGTCCAGGATGATGAGCTCGGGGTGCGTCATCAGCGCGCGGCCGATGGACAGCATCTGCTGCTCGCCGCCCGACAGCTGCCCTCCCAGGTAGCCCAGCCGTTCCTTGAGCCGCGGGAAAGTGTCGAGCACACGGCCCAGCGTCCAGTCCTTGCGGCCGTCGCGTCCGGGGCGCGCGGCCATCACCAGATTCTCGCGCGCGCTCAGGTTGGGGAACACGCCACGCCCTTCGGGCACGTAGGCCACGCCCAGGCGTGCCACTTCGTGCGGCCGGGCACGTGACATGTCGTTGCCGAAGAGGTGGATGCGGCCTTCGCGCTGCGTGACGTGGCCCAGCAAGGTGCGTATCAGTGTGCTCTTGCCCATGCCGTTGCGGCCCAGCAGGGCCATGGTTTCGCCACGACCGAGCTGCAGGTCCACGCCGTGCAGCACATGGCTGGAGCCGTACCAGCTGTGCAGGCCCACTACATCGACGATGAGATCAGTGCTGTTCATGCCCGCCCAGGTAGACCAGCTGCACCGCAGGATTGGCGCGTACGGCATCGGGTGTGTCGGTGGCGATCACCACACCGTTGACCAATTCCGTGATGCGGTCGGCGATGCGGCACACGGCATCCATGTCGCGCTCCACCAGGAGGATGGCGTGGCTGGCCCTGCGCTCGGCCAGCGGGGCAAGCATGCGGTTGGTTTCCTCTGCGCCCATGCCGCCGATCACGACCACCACGAAGCACACGATGAGCCCGTATTGCACATGCCCGGGTAGACGCTGCTCACCGGCGCGACCAGCGCGTAGGCCATGTAGGCGCCGAGCATGTAGAAACTGCCGTGCGCCAGGTTGCTGACACCCATGATGCCGAAGAGCAGCGTCAACCCCGAAGCAACCAGAAGGAGCAGTAGCCCGTACTGCAGCGAGTTCAGGCATTGAACGAAAGAGGTGGCGAGGTCCATGGGGCCCGTGGGACGCTGGGAACCGCTATCGAGCAAGGACAGCAAAATGATGCGACCCGGACGCCGAAGCGGGCAGCCCGCGCCAGCGCCAGGCACAAACCCTGCGCACCCGTGTGGCATGCAGCACTGGCATCAGCCCTGGTGGCACAGCAGGCTGCCGAATCAAAGCTTGCAGCCGCTGGCGGGGTCGGCAAGGGCCTTGCTGGCCACGCTGATGACCTTGTTCTGCTTGCCCACCACCTGACGCAGGTAGATGTCCTGCACCGGGTTGTGCGCCCTGGAAATGCTGAAGCTACCGCGCGGGCTGTCGATCCTGGCCTTTTCTACCGCAGCGGCGAACTCGGCCTTCTTGCTGATATCGCCCTTGGTGGCCGTCAGGCCGATGCCCAGGATCTGGCCCGCGTCATAACCCTGCACGGCATACACGTCGGGCTGCAGCTTGAAGGCCTTGGCATAGGACAGGCGGAAGGCGTTGTCGCGAGGTGTGTTCAGGCTGTCGCCGTAGTGCAGCGTGGTGAACAGGCCTTCGGCGTCAGCGCCCTGGGCGTCCAGCGTGCCGTCGGTCAGGAAGCCCGGGCCGTACAGCGGGACGCTCTTCTTCAAGCCTGCCGTGGCGTAGTCCTTGACGAACTTGACGGCCGCGCCGCCCGCGAAGAAGGTGTACACCGCATCGGGCCTGGTGGCGGCAATCTCGGTCAGCAGGGCCTGGAACTCCACACCCGGAAAGGGCAGGCTCAACTGCTTGACGACCTTGCCGCCGCCCCTTTCAAACGCCTCCTTGAAGGCGCCCACCGATTCGTCACCCGCAGCGTACTTGTGGGTGATGGTCAGCGCCGTCTTGTGGCCCTTCTTGGCCGCCACTTCGCCCATCGCGTAGGCCGGTTGCCAGTTCGAGAATGAGCTGCGGAAGATGTGCGGCGCGCACATC
>CAZUKT010000429.1:0-3001 GCA_964620975.1 uncultured Rubrivivax sp.
CGACTACTGGGACCCGCACACCAACGCCGACACCTTTGCGCGCAACCCCGACAACAGCGACGCCGCCAAGACCAAACCGCTGGCCTGGCGCAATGCCTGGGACATTCCGGAGCTGACGAAAAAGGCCGACGCCGCGGCCATTGAAGGCGACGGCGCCAAACGCGCCAAGCTGTACCAGGAGATCCAGGCCGAGTTCCGCAAGTCGAGCCTCTTTGTCATGCTGTTTCAGCAAAACGACGTGGCCGCGTACCGAAACAATGTGGAAGGTTTGAAGATCGGCCCCACCTCGGACACGACCTACATGTTTGCCGTGGGCAAGCGGTGACCCACTGCTTGCCGTGACAAGCCGCTCGCATGGCTCCTTCTCCCGCTGGCGGGAGAGGGTGGGGGTGAGGGTCTGAGCACGCCACCCGCACCCTCACCCCAACCCTCTCCCACAAGTGGGCGAGGGGGCAAAGTGGCAGCGCGCCTGGGTGTTGGCAGGCTGCACGGTGGCCTGCTGGCCACGGGCCGCTTTGCCGTCACCATCGCACTCACCTTTCTGGGCCTGCTGGCTGTCACCTTCTTCATCGGCCGCGTGATTCCGGTCGACCCGGCGCTGGCCATCGCCGGCGACCGTGCGCCCGAACACGTGATCCAGCGCGTGCGGCAAGAGCTGGGCCTGGACCAGCCGCTGCCCGTGCAGTTTGTGCGTTATGTGGGCAAGGCACTGCAGGGTGACTTTGGCCGTTCGGTGCTGACGTCCAACCCCGTGCTGGACGACATCAAGGCCACCTTCCCGGCCACGCTGGAACTGGCCACGTGCGGCATCCTCATCGGCGCCGGCCTGGGTGTGCCGCTGGGTGTGTGGGCCGCGGTGCGGCGTGGTGGCGCGGCCGACCACGCCGTGCGTGTGATGGGGCTGGTGGGTTATTCGGTGCCCATCTTCTGGCTCGGGCTGATGGCGCTGGTTTTGTTCTACGCCAAGCTTGGCTGGGTGGCCGGGCCGGGGCGCATTGATGTGGCCTTTGAGTACAGCATTGAACGTGTCACCGGCCTGATGCTGGTGGACGCCGCGCTGCTGGGCTTTCACAGCGGCGATTGGGCAGGCTTTGCCAATGCCCTGAGTCATCTGGTGCTGCCGGCGGCGCTGCTGGGCTACTTTTCAATGGCCTACATCAGCCGCATGACACGCAGCTTCATGCTGCACGAACTGGGGCAGGAATACATCGTGGCCGCACGCGCCAAGGGCCTGAGCGAAGCGCGCATCGTCTGGCGCCATGCGCTGCGCAACGCCATGGTGCCGCTGGTGACAGTGGTGGCCCTGTCCTTTGCCGGCCTGCTGGAAGGCAGCGTGCTGACCGAGACGGTGTTTGCCTGGCCGGGCCTGGGCCTGTACATCACCAATTCACTGCAAAACGCCGACATGAATGCGGTACTGGGCGGCACGCTGGTGGTGGGCGCCGTATTCATTGGCCTGAACCTGTTCAGCGACTTGCTCTACCGCGTGCTGGACCCCAGAACCCGGGACACCCGCCAAGGGCGCGGCGGCTCGTCATGACCCCGCTGACCGCCTGGCTGCAATCCGAGCACCCGCAAAGCCGCCGCCAGGCCGCGCTGGGCCGTGCCTTTGCCGGCTGGTGTGCTTTTGCCAGCAACCGGCTGGCGCTGGTGGGCTTGGCCATCGTGGCCATGCTGGTGTTGGTGGCCGTGACGGCCGGCGTGCTGGAGCCACATTCAGCCACCGTGGGTGACCTGCACCACGCACGCCTGCTGCCGCCTTCGGCCACCTACTGGCTGGGCACCGACGACCAGGGTCGCGACATCCTGAGCCGGCTGATGCACGGCAGCCGCATCACGCTCATGGTGGTGGCGCTGGTGGCGGTGCTGGCCGCTCCTGTGGGTTTGCTGGTGGGCACGGCTGCAGGTTATGCGGGCGGCTGGGTGGACGCGGTGCTGATGCGCGCCACCGACATCTTTCTGGCCTTTCCCAAACTGATTCTGGCGCTGGCTTTTGTGGCGGCACTGGGGCCGGGCATTGAAAACGCCGTCATCGCCATTGCCATCACGTCGTGGCCGCCTTACGCCCGCATCGCGCGGGCCGAAACGCTTTCCATCCGCCAGGCCGACTACATCAGTGCCGTCAAGCTGCTGGGTGCCAGCCCGGCGCGCATCGTGCTGCGCCATGTGATGCCGCTGTGCCTGCCCAGCGTCATCGTGCGTGTCACGCTGGACATGGCCGGCATCATCCTCACTGCGGCCGGCTTGGGCTTCCTGGGCCTGGGTGCGCAACCACCGCTGCCCGAGTGGGGCGCCATGATCGCCGCCGGCCGCGCCTACGTGCTGGACCAGTGGTGGGTGGCTGCGGCACCGGGCGCGGCCATCTTCATCGTGAGCCTGGCCTTCAACCTGCTGGGTGACGGCCTGCGCGATGCGCTGGACCCGAAATGAGGCCCCCAAGCGCGTTGTCCATCTCTGCCCCCCGAGCGGGGTGTCCGCCAACGGCCCGGCAGAGCCGGTTCCGTGGCGGGAAGCTTGATCCATGCGCAGCGCCATGGTGAGCCCGCTGCTTGACGTGCAAGACCTGCGTGTGGCCTACCCCGTGCGCGGCGGCGGCATGGCCGAGGTGGTGCGTGGCGTGAGCTTTGCACTGGGCCGCGAGCGCCTGGGCGTCGTGGGCGAATCGGGCAGCGGCAAGAGCCAGACCGGCCGCGCCATCATGGGCCTGACGGCGCCGGGTGCGGTGGTCAGCGCCAAGGCGCTGCGCTTTGACGGCATTGACCTGCTCAGCTGCGCCGAGCGCCAGCGCCGCAGCTTGCGCGGTGGCCGCATGGCCATGGTGCTGCAAGACCCCAAATACGCGCTCGACCCGGTGATGCGCATTGGCGCGCAGATTGCCGAAACGCTGCGCGCCCACAGCGCCGGCAGCAGCCCCGGGCGCGACGTGCAGCGCCGCGTGCATGAGTCGCTGCTGGCGGTGGGCATGGACGACCCGGCACGTGTGGCGCGCCTGTACCCGCAT
>CAZUKT010000429.1:3011-4352 GCA_964620975.1 uncultured Rubrivivax sp.
CGAGGTTTCGGGTGGCATGGGCCAGCGCGCCATGATTGCCATGATGCTGGTTGCCGGGCCCGAGTTGCTGATCGCCGACGAGCCGACCTCGGCGCTGGACGTGACCGTGCAACTGCAGGTGCTGGCCGTCCTGGACAAGCTGGTGGCCGAGCGTGGCATGGGGCTGATCTTCATCAGCCACGACCTGCGCCTGGTGTCCACCTTCTGTGACCGCGTGCTGGTGATGGTCGCCGGCCGCGTGGTGGAAGAAATTGCGGCTGCGGACCTGCATCTGGCGCAGCACCCCTACACACGCGGGCTGCTCAACTGCCTGCCGCAACTGGGCCAGCCGCAGCACCCGCTGCCCACGCTGGACCGGCGGCCGGAGTGGCTGGCACCGTGAACGCCGTGCCGGCGCCGCGAACCCAGGGCGTGGGGCTGCGCGTGGACGGCCTGCGTGTGGTGTTTGATGGTTTTGTGGCGGTGGACGGCGTGTCGTTTGACGTGGCGCCGGGCCAGAGCTTTGGCATCGTCGGCGAATCCGGCTCGGGCAAGAGCACGGTGCTGCGTGCACTGTGCGGGTTGGCGCCCCGGTCTGCCGGCCGTGTGGCGCTGACCGGTGCCGCCGGGTTGACCGGCTTGCCGGCACCGGGCAGCAAGGCCTTCCGCCGCCAGGTGCAAATGGTGTTTCAAGACCCCTACGCCAGCCTGCACCCGCGCCAGACCGTTGACCGCATCCTGGCCGAGCCACTGGCCATACACGGCATTGGCAGCGGTGCTGAACGCGAGGCGCGCATCGAGCGTGCACTGGCAGAAGTGGGGTTGGCGCAGGGCTTTCGCTTCCGCTACCCGCACCAGCTTTCTGGCGGGCAACGCCAGCGCATTGCCGTGGCGCGGGCGCTGATCCTGGAGCCGCAGGTGCTGCTGCTGGACGAGCCCACGTCGGCGCTGGACGCGTCGGTGCAGGCCGAGGTGCTGAACCTGCTGGAGACGCTGCGCGCGCAGCGTGGCCTGAGCTTTGTAATGGTCAGCCACGACCTGGCCGTGGTCACGCACCTGTGCGAGCGGCTGATGGTGATGCAACGCGGCCGCTGCGTGGAACAACTGGCCGCTGCCGACTTGGCGGCGCACCGGGTGCAGGCCGCCTACACACGCAGCTTGATGGACGCAGCAGCGGGCTTTAAGCGCGGGTGAAGTTGGCTTGCGTTGTGTTGCGTTGCTGTGCTTGCAGTGCATTGCCGTGCTTGCAGCGCTTGCAGTGCTTGCAGTGGCGTGGCGCTGCGCGGGTCGGCGGCCGGGTGTGGGCGTGCAATGCAGGCGGGGGTTTCGGCCCCGCGGCCGACTCACTTTCTTTGCTGGTGC
>CAZUKT010000430.1:0-4338 GCA_964620975.1 uncultured Rubrivivax sp.
GCGGCTCCATGGGCAGTGTGGTGGGCGAGCGTTTTGTGCGTGGCGTGGAAGCGGCCATCGAACAAAAGGTGCCCTTCATCAGCTTCACGGCAACCGGCGGCGCGCGCATGCAAGAAGGCTTGTTGAGCCTCTTGCAGATGGCCAAGACCAACGCAGCACTCACCCGGCTTTCAAAGGCCAAGTTGGCCTACATCAGTGTGCTCACCGACCCCACCATGGGCGGTGTCTCGGCCAGCTTTGCCTTCTTGGGTGACGTGGTGATTGCCGAGCCCAAGGCGCTGATCGGCTTTGCCGGCCCGCGTGTGATCGAGAACACCGTGCGCGAAAAGCTGCCCGAAGGTTTTCAGCGCAGCGAATTCCTGCTGGGCACCGGCGCGCTGGACATGATTGCCGACCGTCGCCAACTGCGCCCGCGCATTGCCAGTTTGCTGGCCATGCTGCAGCGCCAAAGCGCCGATGCGGTGGCCTGACGCTGCCTAACGCCGCACTTGCTTCTATGCCGGGCCTGCAAAGGCCCGGTTCTGTTTTGAGCACCCTTGTGACCGACCCGAACACCCTAGACGGCTGGCTGGCCCATTGCGCCGCCATGCACCCCAAGACCATGGACCTTTCGCTGGAGCGCACGGTGGAGGTCAAGCGCCGCCTGGGCATCCACTTTCAGGTGCCATTGATTCTGGTGGCCGGCACCAACGGCAAGGGCTCCACCTGCGCCATGCTGGAAAGCATTGCCCGGCACGCCGGCTACCGTGTGGGCCTGTACCAGAAGCCCGAGTTGGTGCGCTTTGAAGAGCGCTGCCGTGTCAACGGCGCACCGGTGGCCGCACTTGACCTGGTGCCGCACTTTGCCGCTGTGGAAGCGGCGCGCGGCGACGTGACGCTGACGCAGTTTGAATTCAGCACGCTGGCCATTGCCCGGCTGCTGTCCATGGCCGAACTGGACCTTGTGATCCTGGAAGTGGGCCTGGGTGGGCGCTTTGACTCGGTCAACGCCTTTGATGCCGACTGCGCCGTCATCACCAGCATTGACCTGGACCACATGCAGTGGCTGGGCCCCGACCGTGAATCCATCGGCCTTGAAAAGGCGCAGATCATGCGCGCCGGCAAGCCGGACATCGTCAGCGACCCGCAGCCGCCGGACAGCGTGGTGGCCCATGGCCAGGCCCTCGGGGCCGACCTGTGGCTGGTGGGGCGCGACTTCAACCACAGCGGCGACCGCCAGCAGTGGGGCTGGACCGGGCGTGGCCGGCGTTACGCCGGCATGTCCTACCCGGCGCTGCGTGGTGCCAACCAGTTGCTCAATGCCTCAGGGGCCATTGCAGCGTTGATTTCCTTGCGCGACCGGCTGCCCATCAACGCGCAGGCCGTGCGCACCGGCCTGGCCATGGTGGACCTGCCCGGACGCTTTCAGATCGTGCCCGGCCAGCCCGCGCTGGTGCTGGACGTGGCGCACAACCCGCAGGCCGTGGCTGCGTTGGCACTGAACCTGGACGCGATGGGATTCTTCCCGCGCACCCACGCCGTGTTTGGCGCCATGGCCGACAAGGACATTGCGGGCCTGGTGTCGCGCATGGCACCGCTGGTGGATGTGTGGCACTGCTGTGCGCTGCCCACCGAGCGTGCCGCCACGCCCCAGCAACTGGCCGATGCCGTGGCGGCGGCCACGGCTGGCCGTGTGGGTGGTGCACCCGCCGTCCAGCAGCATGCGAGCCCGGTGCATGGCCTGGCGGCGGCGGCGGCGGGCGCCGGGGCGGCCGATAGAATCGTGGTTTTCGGCTCCTTCTACACGGTGGGCGCGGTGCTCCAGAACGGCCTGCCCAGGCTCGCGGCGCCGCACCTGGGTTGAGGCTCTGCCAGAGCCACCGCCGCGGGTGTCCCACCGTGCACCTGATCCTGGCCCTGGCCCCGACACCCGGCGTTGCCATCGCTGACCCGCCCGCACCCAAAGCCCCCCATGCGCCTGCCTTTTTTGCGACCCAAGGACCCGGCAGCCCCCCGCACGCGGCCCGCTGCGGCACCTGCTGGCGACGACGCCACCGTGCAGGCGGCACGCACCCGCGCCCGCCAGCGTCTGGTGGGTGCCCTGGTGTTGCTGGCCGTGGGCGTGATTGGTTTTCCGCTGCTCTTTGACACCCAGCCCAGGCCGATGGCGCCTGACATGCCCATCGACGTGATGCGTGCGGACGCCGGCATGCCCGCAAAGCCGGCACTGACACCAGCGCAGACAACTGCGCACACAGCGGCAGCGGTACCGGCCCAGCCACCGAAGGCAATGCCCCTGAATCTGCCGCCCGCTGATGCCGGCGCGGAAGCGACGCCTGAGCCGGCGGCCGCAGCACCCACGGTGCGTGCAGCACAGTCTGCTGTCGTGCCGGTGGTCGTTCCAGTGGCAGGGCCGGCAGCACCGGCGGCGTCCCTGCCCAAAACCGCGCCGTTGCCGCCCGCCAAGGCCAGCGCGGCGGCGCCCAAGCCTGCGGCTTCTGCAGCCCCCGTGGCGGCCTCGGCCAAGCCGGTGCAGGCGCCCGCGACCGCAGCCCCGATGGCGGCCGCCTCGGGGGCGGCCGCAGGCCGTTTTGTGGTGCAAGCCGGCGCCTACACCGACGCCACCAAGCTGCGTGACGCGCGGCAAAAGGTCGAACGCCTGGGCCTCAAGACCTACACCCAGGTCATCGACAGTGAAGCCGGCAAGCGCACCCGGGTGCGCGTGGGCCCGTTTGCCACAAGGCAAGAAGCCGATGCCGTGGCCGCCAAGGTCAAGGCCACCGGGCTGCAGGTCAACGTGCTCACACTGTGATGCAGTTGCCAACGGGCCTGGCTGACGTGGGTTGGTTGGACTGGGCTTTGCTGGCGGTGCTGGTGGTTTCGGCCGTCATCGGCATCGTGCGGGGCCTGGTGTTTGAATGCCTGTCGCTGGCCGGGTGGCTGGTGGCCTGGTTTGCTGCCCAATGGGCGGCGCCACAACTGGCGCCGCATGTGCCCTTGGGTGTGCCAGGCTCGGGCTTCAACCTGGGCGTGAGCTTTGTGCTGGCCTTTGTGGCCGCCATGGTGGTGTGGGCGCTGCTGGCCAAATTCATACGCATGCTGATACACGCCACACCGCTGTCGGTGCCCGACCGGCTGCTCGGCGCGGCCTTTGGCCTGCTGCGTGGGCTGGTGCTGCTGCTGGCGGTGGCCACGGCCGTGAACCTGACGCCGGCGGCACAATCGCAGGCTTGGGGTGCATCGGCGGGTGCCCGCATGCTGGGCGGCATGCTCAATGGGCTCAAGCCGCTTTTGCCCCCCGCTGCGGCGCGATTGCTGCCCGGCTGAACCGATTCTCTCCAGGAACCCACCACACCATGTGCGGCATCGTCGGCGTCATCGCCAAAACGCCAGTCAACCAGCTCATCTACGACGCCCTGCTGCTGCTTCAGCACCGCGGGCAGGACGCGGCCGGCATCGTCACCATGCAGGGCACCAAGTGCCACATGCACAAGGCACGTGGCATGGTGCGCGACGTGTTCCGCACGCGCAACATGCGCAGCCTGCCGGGGCAGGTGGGGCTGGGCCAGGTGCGTTACCCCACGGCGGGCAGCGCCTACAGCGAAGAAGAGGCGCAGCCCTTCTACGTCAACGCGCCGTTCGGCATCGTGCTGGTGCACAACGGCAACCTCACCAACGCCCATGTATTGAAAGACGAGCTCTTCGCCGTGGATCGCCGCCACATCAACACCGGCAGCGACACCGAAGTGCTGATCAACGTGCTGGCGCACGAGCTGGAGCTGGTGGCGCGCAACCTGCCGCTCACGCCGGACGAAGTGTTCAAGGCGGTGGCCGCCGTGCACCGGCGCATCAAGGGCTCGTACGCCGTGGTGGCGCTGATCGCCGGGCACGGGCTGCTCGCCTTCCGTGACCCCTTCGGCATCCGCCCCCTGTGCTTCGGCCAGACCGACACGCCCGAGGGCCGAGAGGTGGTGGTGGCGAGTGAGTCAGTGGCCCTGGAAGGCACAGGCCATCGCCTCACGCGCGACGTGGCCCCGGGCGAAGCGCTGTTCATCGAGATGGACGGCACCGTCCACACCCGGCAGTGCGCCGAGCACCCGTCGCTCAACCCCTGCATCTTCGAGTACGTCTACCTGGCCCGTCCCGACTCCGTGCTGGACGGTGTCTCGGTCTACCAGGCGCGCCTGAACCTGGGCGAAACCCTGGCGCAGCGCCTGATCTCCACCATGCCGCCCAGCGACATCGACGTGGTCATCCCCATCCCGGAAAGCAGCCGGCCCAGCGCCATGCAGCTGGCCTACATGATCGGCAAGCCCTACCGCGAAGGCTTCGTGAAGAACCGCTACGTGGGCCGCACCT
>CAZUKT010000431.1:0-4317 GCA_964620975.1 uncultured Rubrivivax sp.
CGGGCAGGATGATGTTGCGATCGAAGATGCGCGGGCGGTTTTGGTAAGCAATGCGCAGTGCATCGCGAAAACCGCGCGTTGTCACCAGCAGCGTGGGCTCGCCCTTGCGCTCCAGCAGCGCGTTGGTGGCCACCGTGGTGCCCATCTTCACGCACGCCACCTGTTCGGGCGTGATGGGCGCACCTGCGGGCAGGCCCAGCAGGCGGCGAATGCCTTCCACGGCCGCGTCGGCGTATTGCTCGGGGTTTTCGCTCAGCAGCTTCAGCGTGTGCAGCGCACCGCCGGGCGCACGGCCCACCACGTCGGTGAAGGTGCCGCCGCGGTCTATCCAGAACTGCCAGCGCGGTGGTGTGGTCATGGGGTCTTTCAGCAATCAAAGGGGGTGCAGACGAGGCAAGGCCCGGGCACTACAGCGACGTGGCCGCACGGGCGGCCTGGTCGTACATGCCTGACATGGTGCGCAGCATGCGGGCCAGTTCACCGATGTCGGCATTGCGCTCGGTGTCCAGGCTCTTGACGAGGCAGTCTTCGCGCACCTCGCGGTACTGCTGCACAAAGGTCTCGCCCTGCGCGGTGGGGCTGTAGAAAACTTCCTTGCCCTGTTTTTCAGCCAGCGCCAGGCCGGCGGCCACCAGCTTCTTCAGCGAATAGGCCACCACGTGCGTGTCTTCGTAGTTCAGCACAAAGCAGATGTCCGCCAGCTTCTTGTTGCGCGCCCGGTGGCACAGGTGGTGCACCAGCAGCACGTCGGTGATGGTCAGGTCGGGGCAACCCGCCGCCGCCATGCAGCGCACGGCCCAGCGTGAAAAAGCGTTCCAGGCCACGATGAGGCCGAACTCGAATTCCGACAGTTCCACCGCCATGGGCGACACCAGGTGCGACGACGACACGATGCCGCCGGTGCGCGAGGCCCTTGGCGGGGCCGCCTGCGCCGGCTGCTGCACGGCCGCAGGCGTGGCCGGACGCCGCAGCGCCGCGCTGCCAGATGATGGCTTCGTCTTGGCCTGCGGCCGGGCCTTCGGATTGGCACCTGCGGCCTTGCCAGGGGGTTTGGTGGGCATCGGTGTTTTCACCAGAACGTTGAAGATTTGTTGACAATTTATCTGAATAATTTCTAGACTTCAATCCACCTGAGGCAAACACCGAGGGCCGGGTGCCGCCAGCCGCTCCAGTGGCCACGCTGTGGCAAACCCCGATTCACCGCTGCACGGCACGCCTCATGCTTTGCAATCTTCACCACCACACAACCGCCGGAGTGCCGATGAAACTGCTCAACTCGCTCGTCACCGCAGCCGCCTTGCTGGCCGCCGCCGCCGCCCAGGCGCAAACCAAATGGGACCTGCCCGCCGCCTACCCGGCCGGCAACTTCCACAGCATCAACCTGATGGAATTCGCGGCCGACGTCGACAAAGCCACGGCCGGCAAGCTCAAGATCACGGTGCATGCCGGCGCGTCGCTCTTCAAGGCGCCCGAGATCAAACGCGCCGTGCAGGGCGGGCAGGCGCAGATCGGTGAAGTGCTCATCAGCAACTTTGCCAATGAGTGGCAGCTCTTTGGTGCCGACGGCCTGCCCTTCCTGGCCGACAGCTGGGACGAGTCGGTCAAGCTGTGGAAGGCGCAACGCCCCTTCTTCGACAAGAAGCTGGCCGAGCAGGGCCTGATGGCGCTGTACGCCGTGCCGTGGCCGCCACAAGGCATCTACAGCAAGAAGCCGCTGGCCAGCGCGGCCGACCTGAAGGGCGCCAAGTGGCGCGCCTACAACCCGGCCACCAGCCGCATTGCCGAGTTGGTGGGCGCGCAGCCCGTCACCGTGCAGGCCGCTGAAGTGAGCCAGGCCTTTGCCACCGGCGTGACCGACAGCATGATGAGCAGCGGCTCCACCGGCTGGGACTCCAAGCTTCACGAGCACGTGAAGTACTGGTACGACACGCAGGCCTGGTTGCCCAAGAACGTGGTGCTGGTCAACGTGGCGGCCTTCAAGGCGCTGGACAAGGCCACGCAGGACGCGTTGCTCAAGGCCGCAGCCGACGCCGAAGTGCGCGGCCTGGCATCGGCCAAGAAGGCCAACGGCGAAACGCTGGACAAGCTGCGCGCCGGCGGCATGAACATCCTGCCACCGGGCCCGCAGCTCAAGGCCGACATGGCCAAGGTCGGCGAGACGCTGCTGCGCGAATGGCTGGCCAAGGCCGGCCCCGAGGGCCAGGCCCTCGTCGACGCCTATCGCAAATAAGGCGCAGGCCGTGCGCAAGGCGCTCGACGCGCTGTACGACGGGGCCGCCGGGCTGGCGGCCCTCTTCATGGTGGTTTTGCTGGTGATGGTGCTGCTGTCCGTAGTCAGCCGCCTGCTGAACTTCTATGTACCTGGCACCGACGCCTACGCCGGCTACATGATGGCCGGCGCGGGCTTCCTGGCGCTGGCCCACACGCTCAAGCGCGGCGAGCACATCCGCGTGACGCTGCTGCTGGCCGCACTGCACGGCGGCGCCAAGCGCGGGCTTGAAATCTGGGCGCTGGCCGCAGCCTCGGCGCTGGCGCTGCTGAGTGCCTTCTACAGCGCACGCCTGGTGTGGCAGTCGTACGCCTTCAACGACATCTCCACCAGCAATGACGCCACGCCGCTGTGGCTGCCGCAACTGAGCATGGCCATCGGCACAGCGATCCTGGCCGTGGCCTTTGTCGACGAACTGGTGCTTGAACTGCGCGGGCAACGCGCCACCGCCGACACCGCAGTTCACAACGAATGAGCAGCGCAGCAACGCCGTTGCCCTGGGGGCCCACATGAGCGACCTCGCCATCACCTTCTTGCTCATCGGCGCGCTGTTCGTCATTCTGGCCAGCGGCGTGTGGGTGGGGTTGACACTCTCGGGCGTGGCCTGGATCGGCATGCAGCTCTTCAGCAGCCGGGCCGCCGGCGATGCCATGGCGGTCACCATCTGGGGCAGTTCTTCCAGTTGGACTTTGACCGCACTGCCGCTCTTTGTCTGGATGGGCGAGATCCTGTTCCGCACGCGGCTCAGCCAGGACATGTTCCGGGGCCTGGCACCCTGGATGCAGGGACTGCCGGGGCGTCTGCTGCACGTCAACGTGGTGGGCTGCGCCATCTTTGCCGCCGTGTCGGGCAGCAGCGCGGCCACCTGCGCCACCATCGGCAAGATGAGCCTGCCCGAGCTCAAGAAGCGCGGCTACCCTGACGGCATCAGCATCGGCAGCCTGGCCGGCGCCGGCACGCTTGGCCTGCTGATACCACCTTCCATCATCATGATCGTCTACGGCGTCAGCGCCGACGTGTCCATTGCGCAGCTCTTCATCGCCGGCGTGCTGCCGGGTGTGATGCTGGCGCTGCTTTTTTCGGGTTACCTCATCTACTGGGCGCTGCGCCACCCGGGCCTGGTGCCCCCGGCCGATGCGCCCATGAGCTTCGCTG
Source organism: uncultured Rubrivivax sp. (assembly GCA_964620975.1). Taxonomy (GTDB): domain Bacteria; phylum Pseudomonadota; class Gammaproteobacteria; order Burkholderiales; family Burkholderiaceae_C; genus Rubrivivax. The sequence continues at coordinate 3,425 of CAZUKT010000431.1, forward strand.
CCAAGCTGGTTGAGAGCCGCCACCTGATCCCCGTGGTGCTGCTCATCGTGGCCGTGCTGGGCAGCATCTACAGCGGCGTGGCCACCGCCACCGAAGCCGCCGCCGCGGGCGTGCTGGGCGGCACGCGGCTGTACTGCATGATTGCGCTGATCCTGGCGGGTGCGGCCTTCCTGACGCTGAGCATGGGCTACATCGGCCTGCCGCGCCACCTGGCGGAATGGATCGCCACGCTGGGCCTGACGCAGTTTCAGCTGCTGATGGTGCTGATGGTCTTCTACGTGGTGCTGGGCTGCTTTCTCGACGGCATCAGCATGGTGGTGCTGACCATGGGCGTGATCCTGCCCACCATTCAGAAGGCCGGCATCGACCCGCTGTGGTTTGGCATCTTCATCGTGCTGGTGGTTGAAATGGCGCAGATCACACCGCCCGTGGGCTTCAACCTCTTTGTGCTGCAGGGCATGACACGGCGCGAAATCGGCTGGATCGCCAAGGTCACGCTGCCCTTCTTCTTTCTGATGGTGGCGGCGGTGGCACTGATCTACGTGTTCCCGCAGATCGTCACCTGGCTGCCTGCGCAGATGCGTTCATAACGTCAGAGTTGGCTGGTTGCCAGACGCCTTTTCGGCGCCTGGGCTTGCGGGCCACGGCCTAGCATGGCCGCAAGACCGGCGCTCCGGCCATGCGTGTGGCCTGGGTGCACCGGTGTGTGAGGTTGCGCCATGTACGACACATTACCGGCTCCGCTGGATCTGCTGCCCACTGAAAGCACAGGCTTCGCATGGCCCACGCCCGACTTGGCCAGCTACCCCGCGCCCAGCGTGCCGCCAGCGCCGCCCATGTGCCATGTGGAAGGCATCAACGGCCACCAGCTTGAAGGCGCGCTGACGCTGTTT
>CAZUKT010000432.1:0-4315 GCA_964620975.1 uncultured Rubrivivax sp.
CGGGCAGGCGGCGATGCAGGCCTTGCAGCCAAGGCACTTGTTGGCCGTGACCTGCACGGTGTGGCCAAAGTCTTCCACGTGGCTGGCGCCGGTGGGGCAGCAGGCCACGCAGGGCGGGTTGTCGCAGTGGTTGCAGCGCTCGCTGCGGATTTCCATGCTCAGCGCCGGGAAGGTGCCGCGCACTTCTGTCGTTATCCAGTCGCGGCAGTAGCCTTGCGGCACGTCGTTTTCAACCTGGCAGGCGACAACGCAGTCCTGGCAGCCCACGCACTTGCGGGTGTCGATGGCCATTCCAAAGCGGGGCATGTCAAGTCTCCTGATGGGCCGTCCCGAAGGGGACTTGCGCCCCCTCGGGGGGCAGCGAACGAAGTGAGCTTGGGGGCTTCATGTCAGGCCTCCTTCACAAAACTGACGAAGTTGCCGTGGATGCTGGTGGCACCCATGATCGGATCGGTGGCGTAGCGGGTGTTCAGGCCGCCCGCGCTGGCGCCGCGCAGGTAGGCCGTCTTCAGCATCTTGTTGGTGTGGCCAAAGCCGTAGACCATGTAGACGGTGTCTTCGCGGATGCGCTGCGTGGCCTTGACACGCACGCGGTTGCTCACCACGCCGTCCTGGTTCTTCAGCTTCACGTATTCGCGGTTTTTCAGGCCCAGGCGCGTGGCCGTGGCGGCGTTGACCCAGATCTCGTTTTCGGGCATCAGGTCGTGCAGCAGCGGGTTGCTTTGCGTGCGGCTGAAGGTGTGGCCAGGCGCGCGGCCGGTGATGAGCCTGAAGTGGTCGGGCGGTGCGTCGGGGTGCTTGGTGTACTTGGGCACCGCGTCAAAGCCCTTCTCGGCCAGTTGGTCTGACCAGAACTCGACCTTGCCGCTGGGTGTGCCAAATTCCAGCGTCAGGCCTTCTTCCACGGTGATGGGCTTGTGTTCGGCCAGGATCACGCCTTCTTTCTTGAGCTTGTCCCAGCTGTGGCCTGACTTTTCGACGCGGTAGGACAGGTATTCCTCCATATCCTTGAACGGCATGCAGGCGCCCACGCCCAGCTTTTCAGCCAGTTGCTTGGCAATCCACCAGGCGGGTTTCTGGTCATGCGGGGCGGCCACCACGGGCTGGCGCAATGAAGCCCAGCCGTTGCGGCCATAGCCGGTCAGCAACTCGTCGTGCCGCTCCAGGAAGGTGGTGTCGGGCAAGATCACGTCGGCCCAACCGGCCATTTCACTGGGCACGGTGTCGCACACCACCAGCAGGTCGAGCTTTTGTATCGCCTTGATGGTTTCTGCCTCGTTGGGCAGCGCCTGCATCAGGTTGGTGGAATACACAAACCAGCCCTTGATGGGGTAAGGCTTGTCGCTGAGCGTGGCGTCGCGGATGCTGGTGGTGATGCCTTCGTCGGCAAACGGGTACTGCACGGCGTCGGCGCCGTCGGCGCGTGGCTTGGTGTGTTCCGGGTACTTGGGCAGCGGGAAGGGTGCGATCTTGATGCCCTGCGAAATGAACATGCCGCCCTTGCGGCCGTAGCTGCCCAGCAAGGCGTTGAGCAAGGCAATGGCGCGGCTGCGCTGGGTGTCGTCGCCATACCAGTTGACGCGCCGGCCGGGGTGGATGACCGTGGCCGGGCGGTGGCTGGCGAATTCACGCGCTGCGGCCACGATCAACTCGGCCGACACACCGGTTTCACCGGCCGCCCAGGCGGGCGTGTAGCCTTTGATCTCGGCCACGAACTTGTCGAAGCCGTGGCCGTACTGCGCCACGAAGGCCTTGTCGTAGTGGCCTTCGGTCACCAGCAGGTTCATCCAGGCCAGCAGCAGCGCGATGTCGGTGCCGGGTTTCACCGGCAACCAGTACTTGGCCTTGCTGGCCGCCACTGAAAAACGCGGGTCCACCACGATCACGGGCACCTTGCGTTCAATGGCCTGGGCAAATTCCTGCACCTGCGAGTTGTGCATGTTTTCGCCCAGGTGCGAACCAATCAGCACCAGGCAGTCGGTGTTCTTGATGTCCGTGGGCTCGGGGCTGCCCACACCGGCGCCAAAGGTCAGCAAGTAGCCCACATCGCGTGCGCCGCGGCACTGCGCATAGGACGAGCCGGCGTAGTTGATGACGCCCCAGCTCTTGAGCGCGTGCTGGAAGAAGCGCTGGCCAAACCCGTGGTTGAACAGGGCCACCGACTCAGGGCCGTGTTCGGCCTTGATCTTGTTCATCTTCTCGGCCACGAAGTTGAGTGCTTCGTCCCAGCTCACGGCCTTCCACTGTTCCTTGCCACGTTCACCCACACGCAGCAGCGGTTGGCGCAGGCGGTCGGGGTCGTAGTGCGCGCCCACGGCGCCGGTGCCGCGTGGGCACAGGCGGCCCATGCTCTGCGGGTCTTTCGGGTTGCCTTCAAACTTCCAGAGCTTGCCGTCGCGCAGCGTGGCAATGCCGCCGCAGCGCCAGAAGCACATCTCGCAGAAGGTGGGGATGGTGGTTACCGTGCCCGCTGCCGTGTCGCTGGCGGCGTGGGCCATGTTGACCAATGGCTGCCATTGCGTGCCCACCGTGGCCGCGCCCAAGGTGGCCGACGACACAGTAAGGAAGCGCCTGCGAGACAAGTGTTTCATGAGCGGGCTTTCGGGGTTCTGCAGTTGCCGGCCACGGCCAAGCTGCGGCGGTGGTGGCGTGCACGGGTTTCCATACCCTGTACCGTAATCCAGATTAGGGGTTGTCCCTATGATGCGTGTCAATAAACGCGGGGTTTCAGGCGGTGCTTTGACGCGGCGCAAGTTCAGCGCCGGTCTGTATCCCTTGGGCCGCCGCGCCGCGCCGCGCCGCGCATGCTCCGCCCCGGCGCCGGGTTAGAAGCGGGAGCCTTCCGGCCGCCGGGTCACGCCTGCAAACGCGGCCTCGCTTTGCGCGTGGGCCTGCCGCGCGGCTTCGGTCTGGCCTTGGGCGGCCAGCGCCAGCGCCAGGCCTTGCAGGCTCCAGCCATTGGCGGGGTAGTGCGCCAGGTCTTGCCGGTAGGCTTGCTCGGCCTGCGCGGGCTGGCCCGCTGCCAGCAGCGCAGCGCCCAGGGCATGGCGCGTGGGTGCCAGCCACAGGTGCGGTTCGTCGTACTGCAGGGCGTCTTCGGCGGCCGTGGCGTCGCGCAGCAGGGCCACCGCCGCCGCAGGCTGTTGGCGCGCCAGGGCCAGGTCGGCCTGCAGCGTGAGTTGCGCGATGCGCAGCACATGCAGCGCGGGGTTGATGTTCTTCACGCGCACTGTGGCCAGCGCCGGGTCGGCTGCCAGGCGCTGCAGCGCGGCCTGCTCGCGTTCGGCCAGCGCCAGGTCGCCGGTGCGCGCGGCTGCCGTGCCACGGGCGTAGTGCCACACGGCCAGTGCATAGGGGCCGGGTGCGTCGGGCGGGGGCATGCCGCGCAACATGTCGCCCCACAAGCCAAAGCGCACGCGGGCAAAGAAGGGCAACACCGCGTAGTGCGACACGATGGCCAGCGCCGGGTCGCGTGCGCTGGGTCCGCAGGCCGCCGTGTAGGCGGCCTGTGCGGCGTCCAGCGCTACCTGCTGCTGCCCGGCCATGCTGGCGGCGGCCCACAAGAAGTGGTGGTTGTGCGCCACGTAGCCCACGCGGTAGGCGCCTTGCGCGTCCACCTGCGCCATGTAGCGCAGGTCGGCCGCGATGGAGCGCTGGTTGGCGGCCATGGCCTGCGTGTACTGGCCCACGCGCATGTCAATGTGCGACGGCATGTGCAGCAGGTGCCCCGAGCCCGCAAAAGCGTTGCGCAGCGCGTCGGCACTGGGCAGCCCACGCTGCGGGTGTGGCGACGACTCTTGCAGGTGGATCCAGTAGTGGTGCGCGCCGGGGTGGCCGGGTTGCAGGCGCAGGCAATGCTGCAGCAGCGATTCAATCTGTGGCGTCCAGGGTTGCGGTGCACCTCCGGGCAACCACCAGTCATAGGGGTGCAGGTTGAGCACGGCTTCGGCGGCGAGCAGGGCCACGTCGGCGTTGCCCGCATGCCGCCGCACCAGTGCTTGCAGCCGCTTGGCGTAGGCCTCTTCGTCGATCTGCCCCGCCTTGGGGTGGCGCAGGCTCAGCGCGGCAATCAGATCGCGCCGCACGGGGCTGGCGCGGCCGGCATGGCGGCGCGCCTGCTGCAGCGCTTGCAGGACGCGGGACTCGTCTTGCGGCGCCATGTCGCTGTTGATGTTGGGCCCCATCGCCCAGGCCAGGGCCCACCAGGCGCTGGCGCAGGCCGGGTCCAGCGCCACGGCGGCTTGCAGCGAGCGCACGGCTTCGGCCGGGTTGAATCCGTAGACCAGCATCAGGCCTTGGTCAAAGTAGCGGCGCA
>CAZUKT010000433.1:0-4310 GCA_964620975.1 uncultured Rubrivivax sp.
TGGCGGCGTGCGACCAGGGCACGTGGGCAAAGCCGGGGGCGGGTGGGTTCATGGCGGCGGTGCAGGCTGGGGTGCAAACTGACGTGGCAGCGCCCGCCAACAGGGCTGAGACTTCACGCCGGTTCATGGCGGGCCACAAGTCGCCGGCCGCCCTGTGGGGTTCAGCGGCGCTGTGCCGCGCAGTGCTCGGCGATGTAGGCGGCGTGCATCGGCATCACGTCCACGCACTTGGCGATGACGCTGCGGATGCTCTGCACAAACTCGTCCACCTCGGCTTCGCTGTAGATGTCCACCAGCGGGTTGTAGCCCGTGGGCCGGATGCCCTGGCCGTGCAGCACCTGCAGCCAGCTGGCTTCAGTGAAGAGCTCGTTGTTCTCGCGGAAGATGCGGCCGTGGCTGCGGTACAGCGCCATGCGGCGCGTCAGTGTTTCAGGCACGGCCATCTCGCGGCATTGCGTCCAGAAGGGCGAATCGGTGCGCTCGTTGAGGTGGTAGTGCAGGATGATGAAGTCGCGGATGCGGTGGAACTCAAAGTCAATCTGCGCGTTGTATTCGTCCACGTCGGGCTGGCTGAAGCCCTGCGTGGGGAACAGCGTCAGCAGCTTCATGATGGCCACCTGCACCAGGTGGATGCTGGTGGATTCCAGCGGCTCCATGAAGCCGCCCGCCAGGCCCACGGCCACCACGTTGCGGTTCCAGCTTTTTTTGCGTTTGCCGGTGGTGAACTTGAAGCTGCGGGGTTCTGCCAGGGGCACGCCGTCAAGATGGCTCAGCAGCGTGGTGGTGGCTTCGTCGTCACTGACGTGGCTGCTGCAATACACGTGGCCGTTGCCGGTGCGGTGCTGCAGCGGAATGCGCCACTGCCAACCCGCGCGGTGCGCGGTAGATCGTGTGTAGGGCGTGATGTCGGGCACCGATTCACAGGGCACCGCCACCGCACGGTCGCAGGGCAGCCAGTGCGTCCAGTCGTCGTAGCCGGTGTGCAGCGCTTCTTCAATCAAGAGGCCACGGAAGCCCGAGCAGTCAATGAACAGATCACCTTCAACGCGGGTGCCGTTTTGCAGCTCCAACGATGCCACGTGCCCGTTGTCGGCCCGCAGGTGCACCTGTTTGATGAGGCCTTCCACACGCTGCACACCACGCGCCTGCGCGTACTTGCCCAGGTAGCGTGCGTACAGGCTGGCGTCAAAGTGAAAGGCATAGGCAATTTGCGACAACGGCGACTGCGGCATGTCGGCCGGCGGCCGCATGAACTTGCCGGCCTTGCAGGCCATGCGCGTGATGGAGTAGTTCTCAAGGTCGGGCGCCTTGCCGGCCAGCCACTGCTTGAGCCAGTAGTGGTGGAATTCGGTGGTCCACAACTGCTGGCCCAGGGGCCCGAAGCCGTGTGTGTAGCGCTGGCCCAGCGCCTTCCAGTTGACGAACTCGATGCCGAGCTTGAAGCTGCCCTGTGTTTCACGCATGAACTCGTCTTCGTCGAGCTCCAGGATGCTGTTGAAGGCGGCGATGGGCGGGATGGTGGCTTCGCCCACGCCGATGATGCCGATGTCGTCAGACTCCACGAGCGTGATGCGCGCCTTGCCGCGCATCACCTTGGACAGGGCCGCCGCCGTCATCCAGCCTGAGGTGCCGCCGCCCACGATGACGACATCAACAAGGGCCGGGTTTTGTTCTTTGTTTGGGTTCATGGTTTTCCGTCTCAGTGCATTCGGGTGGGGGCTTGCGGTGTAGGCCGCGCCTACTGCGGGCGCCCGATGTGGCGGGCCAGAAAGCCTTCGACCCGTGTCCACCAGTCCACGTCGGTCTCGGGCAGGCTCCAGCCGTGGCCGTCCTTGTCGTACTCGACCCATTCCACCTGGCGGTTGTGGCCCTTGACGGCGTCAAACATGCGCCGGCCGTGTTCAATGGGCACACGCCTGTCAATGCGGCCGTGGGCCATGAGCAGCGGGTTCTTGATGCGCGCTGCCAGGCGTATGGGTGAGGTGGCTTCCAGCTGTGCGGCGTCCTTGCTGCGGTCGCCCACCATCACGGGCATGCCGTAGCGCTTCCACTCGTCAGAGAAATCGCTCCAGTGGGCGTCGTACATGAGCAGGATGTCAGACACCCCCACCCAGTCGACGCCGCAGGCAAAGAGGTCACCGTCCTTGGCCAGGCCCATCAGCGTGGCGTAGCCGCCGTAGCTGGCGCCCATGATGCAGATGCGCTTGGGGTCGGCAAGGCCCTGGGCAATGGCCCAGCGTGCGCCATCGGCCAGGTCATCCTGCATGGCAAGACCCCACTGCTTGAAGCTGGCTTCGTAGTGCTTGCGGCCAAAACCCACGCTGCCGCGGAACTCGGGCTGCAAGACCGCGTAGCCGCGCGAGGCCAGAAATTGCACGTCGCCCTGCCACTGCCATGTGGCACCGCGCATCCAGGGGCCGCCGTGCACGTAGACGATGAGCGGCAGGTTCTTCTTGTTGCCGCCCGCGCTGGCCGGCAGCGTGAGGTAGGCCGGGATCTCCAGGCCGTCGCGCGCCTTGTAGCGCACCATGTCCATGGCCGACATCTGCGCCGGCTGTATGCCCGGCCGCTGGCTGCCCACGCGGCTGAGTTTGCGTGTTTGTGTGTTGAACAGGTAATACAGCGAAGGCTGCACGTCAGAAAACGCCCGCACCAGCATCCAGGGGCCCGTGCCCCGGCGCGGCGGCGTCAGCATGTTGGCCGTGTTGGGCAGCAACTGGTCCACGGTGGCCTGGTGCGCCTTCATGGCATCGTCAAACCAGTGCGTCACCTCGGCATCGGTCACAAAACGCACGCCCAGCAGCTTGCCTTGGCCGTGGATCAGTTGTGTGGGGTGCACGTCGTACTGCTGCAGGCCCAGCAGGGGCTTGTCGGCCAGCTGGTCGGTGGCGGGGTCGTAGACGTACAGCGCGTCGGTGTTGCGGCCCGGGCGCGCGTTGACCAGCAGCTTGCCGTCGGGCAACACGGCCAGCAGCGACAGATCGTTGCCCGTGAAGCGGTCAAATTCGCGCAGCTTGCGCCACTTGCCGGTGGCCGGTTCGCGCCAGTGCACGGCCGACAACTGGTCGTGGCTGGTGCGTGCGGCGCGCACGTTGCCCTGGGTGTCCAGCAGCCACTGGTTGGCATGCAGCGGGCTGTCAATGTCGTCGGCATGGCCGGTGGTGGTGTTCAGGCGCAGCAGGCTGGCAAAGTCCTTGGCTTCGGGCCGCATGACATGGATGTCGTCACTGTCTTGCGCGCCTTCCTGGTTGATGGGGAAAGTGTTCCAGGGCAACTGGCGCGTGCCGATGTTGTCTTGCACCCAGACATGTTCACGCTGTGCCAGTTGGCGGTAGCTGCTGCCGTCGGCGTTGACGGCGTACAGGCCGCCTGCAAAGGCACGGTCGGCCAGCGCCAGCTTGCGGTCGCCCACATTGAAGATCAGGCGTTTGTCGTTGACCCAGCGGTAGTCGTACACGTCGCCGTCGGTGAACGAGGCCACCACCTGCACCTTCAGCGTCTGCAGGTCCAGCACCGCGAGCCGGTCGCGTGCGTCCTTGCTGCCCACCACCATGGCCAGGTGCAGGCCCGACGGTGACAGCGTGGCCCCGTGGAAGGCCGCTTTCTGGAAGAAGGCCTCGGCCGGCGGCGGCGGCGCGGCCGTGGCGGCGTGGCTGGCCAGCATCAGGCACATGCAAAGGTACAGACCCAGGCGCGGGCCCAGCAGGCGGCGAAGGGCGTGGTTCATGCAATCTCCGTCAAAGGGTGCTGCGCACTGTTCAGGGGCGGGGCGCCGCGCAGTGCCTGGCGATGTAGTCGTCATGGCTGGGCATGCGCGCCACGCACTGGCCGATGACGCCTTGCACGCTGCCCAGGTAGGCGGCGGTTTCGTCTTCAGCAATCAGGTTGGCCAGCGCGTGGTGGCCCTGGGGCACCAGGCCCTGGCCTTGCATCACCTGCAGCCAGGCAGTTTCAGCAAAGAGCTCACCACCCTGGCGCACGATGCGGCCGCGGCTGCGGTACAGCGCCAAGCGGCGCTGCAAAGATTCGGGCACTTGCATGGTGCTGCAGTGGCGCCAGAACGCGGTGTCGTCACGCCGCGTAAGGTGGTAGTGCAGGATGATGAAGTCGCGGATGGTCTCGAATTCCAAACGCGACTGGCGGTTGAATTCGGCCACGTCGGTGCCGCTGAAACCGGCGTCGGGGAAGAAGGCAATCAGCCGCGCGATGCTGCTCTGGATGAGGTGGATGCTGGTGCTTTCCAGCGGCTCCATGAAACCGCTGGCCAGGCCGATGGCCACCACGTTTTTGTTCCAGGCCAGGCGCCGCAT
>CAZUKT010000434.1:0-4296 GCA_964620975.1 uncultured Rubrivivax sp.
GTTCAGCGTGCGCAGGCCCCCCCACCCGGGCTCGCCGGAGGCCCATCAAGTCGAGTGCAGGCGCAATCGCAGGCATACCAATGCTGCTCGGCAGGTTTCTTGGCCTGTGAGGGCAGGAGCCAGCAGACGCAGCGGGCCTATTGCAACCAAGCCAGCGGTGGGGCTGAATTGCCCCGCGTCGTCAAGGACCGCCAGGCGCTGGAGCAACGGAGCCGCTACCTCACACGCCCGCCGATCCGGCAGCACCAGGCTCAAACAGCGCGCGGGGCTGCCAGGCGCCTGCGGACCAGCAGGCCGACGCTGCCCAGACCGGCCAGCAGCAAGGCCAGCCGGGTGGGCTCGGGTACGGCGGTCACGGTGAGGTTCAAGGTCTGCGACAACTGGCTGTTGGAGGCGCCCACCTGGCGGTTGTCGCCTAACAGCAGGGCATAGGTGGCGCTGCTGGTGGCGCCGGCGAGGTGGAACGCCGCCGCCTGGCCCGCCTGCAGGTCCTGCAGACTCAGGTTCAGGAGAGCCTGGTCACAAGCACCTTCGACGCAGCTCACACCCAGCAGGTCGAGGTGGGTGGTGTGCAGGGGGTCACCCAGGGCATACAGGCTGAAATCAGCACCTTCGGGCGACATGGCGAGACTCAGGCTGGTGGCCCCGTCGGGATCGAAGCCCGCGCTGGCATGCTGCAGGTAGCTGTAGCGCAGGCTGATGGCGGCGGTGAGCGTGTCGCTCGTCGAGGTGGCGATGCGGTGCTCTGCCGAGTTGGAGTTGGCGCTCTTGGCGGCCAGCAGGGTGGTGTTGACACTGGTCTGAAGCGCGCCGGTGCCGACGAAGCTGCCCCAGGCCGCCGCGGGGCTGTTGTAGACCAGGCTGGCCCAGGTGCTGGTCTGGGCAAAGGTGTTGTCGTCGTCGATCTGCAGCGTGGCCAGCACGGCTGAGGCGGTCAGCCCGGGCTGGAAGGTCCACGTTGCGCTGGTCCGCCCCGTTCCCACGTAATTGCCGTTGGGCGGGCCGGACAAGAACAGGGTGGTGACCGAGTCGACCTGCAGGTCGCCACGCACCCCCACCAGCACGCCGGTGCCCGGGTCGAAGCGGTCCAGCGCAGCCTGCTCCACCTGCTGGATGGTGGTGGCGGTGTTGCTGCCCAGGCTGCTGTCGGTGACGGACTTGCCGCCGGGGCCCAGCAGCAGCTGGCCCGCCCCGCCGGTGGTCTGGGTCAGGGCCGTCTGGGCCGAAGCCGTGCCCGCGGCTGCCAGGGCCAGCAGGCAGGCCAAGACAAGGCGGAAGAGTCGTGCGGGGAGGTTGGACATGGGCAAGGTTCCAGGTTGTCAGGGATGAGTCGACAGAGTAGGCGCAGCCCGGTCTGATACCGGGCTGCCGGAGCATCCCCCCTGAATCGGGCCCTTGTCCGCCCGACCCCCTCATCGGCGGCGCCCGGGCGGAAGTGCCCCTTGCTGTGTCGTGACATCACCGCACCGGCATTGGCCAACGAGCGCGTGCCGACGAACGCTGGGGTTCGTGCAGTGACAGGCTGCGTGACGCCCATGGCGCGACACCTGCCGGTCGGCCTTCACCGACACAGCCGCTTGAGCGACAGCTTCGCAGCGATAAATTCAGCGCAGTGAATGCTGCCGAAGGGCCGTAAGCGGGTACTCCGCTCCTGGCGCCGACTGTCGGCAAGGCGACGGATAGCAGAGCCTGGTGACCGTGAACCCGGCAGACTTGGACGGCGTGGCGGGTGCCTGCCCGTTGGCATCTGGCAGCGATAGACACTCCTTCTTTTTTCAGCGACTTGGCGAGACTCTCAAAACACCTCGGTTTGACACTCTTTCAAAAGCCTGTGTCTTCCTAGGTGGTCTCTGACACCCCTCGTTTATGCGATCACTTTGCAAGCCAGGAATCGGTTTACAGCCCGGAGAGCGGGTCGTAAGGGCGCAGCATTCGGCCTCAGCAGACACGGCCGCAGGTGGCGTCCGGCTGCATCGGGCGGCAGCAGGCAACTGCAAGATTCCGGAAAAACAAAGGCGGCCAGAAGGCCGCCGTGTTGTGCGGGCAGCCTGAGAGCTACCCGCGCCGGTGCTCGCGCTCCGGCTTATTGACGGCGACGAGCCACCCAACCCACGGCGCCCAGGCCGGCCAGCATCAGGGCCAGCGTGCCGGCTTCCGGCACGGCGCCCACGTTCAGGCTGCCGGTGTAGCTGGCATTGGCACCAGAAGTGCCCATGATGATCAGCGTCAAGGGGCCGGTCACCGCATAGGGGGACGGCGTGTAGAGCAACTCGACAAAACCACCCGCGTCGGTCGTCAAGACCAGGGGCGTGCCGTTGAGCGTGCTGCCCGTGAAGTCGATGTCGGCAACGCCAGCACCGATGGTCACGATGCTCGTGCTGGCCGTGGTGCTGCCGCTGACCATGAAGGTGAAGGTGTCGGTGAAAGCGCCGCCGGTGTGCAGGGCTTCAAAGGTGGCCGTGAGCCCCGTGAAAGCCGGTGTACCCACGACGTCGTTGGCTTGCGCAACGCCCGCAATGGCAGCGAGCGACAGAGCGGCGAAGGTGGTTTTGATGTTCATGGAGGGATCCTCGGCTGGCACAGGGTGGGCGCAGAGATGACATCTGCTTGACATTGGAGCGTTTATAACCGTCCGCGACCGCTGGCACCACCCCCCGATCTGCAGGGATGGCGCGGCGCAGACATCTTGTTTCAGACCGCAACTTGCCCGCGCGGTTTGAGCTTGCAGAACCTGCCTTTGCCGAAGAACCGGGTTGCTGACCGGCATGGCTTTGTTCAAAGACAGCGAAAACACCCGCCCCAGCGCGCACAAGCTCAACCGCGCGGCTCGCCCTGCTCGTTGACGGTGACGGTGCGCCCCGGCGCCCGGTTCAGCTGCACCCGGTACTCCTGGCCCCGGAATGTGTAGGTCACGTCCCAGTACGCGGGCCGTGCCTGGCCGGGGTTGCGCGTGCAACGCTGCACGTTTTCAGTGGTCACCACCTGCTGGTCGCCGCTGGCGCGGCCGGTGTTGGCACCGATGGCTGCGCCGGCCACCACGCCAATGCCCGTGGCCACGTCCCTGCCGCTGCCGCCGCCCACCTGGTGGCCCAGGATGCCGCCAATCACCGCGCCCAGCAGGGCGCCTGGAACGTTGGGGTTGCTGCTGCGTTCTTGCACCACCTGCTGCGGCTCGACCCAGCAGCGCTGGCCAGAGTCCTCTACCACGGCACGCACCGAGGTGATGTTGGCCTCGTACAGGCGCTCTTCGCCGCGCCGGCCGTAGTCACGCGACACGATCGGCATCGGCGCATAGCGGCGGTCGTCAACATTGGCGTCGCGGCCCACGGCGCGCAGCGACGAGATGCGGTCGTTCATGCCCAGTGCGGCCAGTGACGGGTATTGCCCTGGCCGCAGCACGACGCAATTGCCGCCATAACGTGTGTCCGGGCAAGCCTCCCAACGCCCGCCGCTGACCACGGCCGACGAGGCACTGTCGTTGAAGCCACTGCGCTTGAAGTCTTCAACAGCGGCGGTGGCCGTGAACGTGCGCCCCTGGAAACCTTCGTTCTCGAACAACACCACGCGGGCGGCGGTGGCCGGCGGTGGCGGCGTGGGTCGCCCACCGTCGGTGCCGTCCGTGGTGCGCACCGATGAGATGCGGTCGTTCAGGCCCATGGCCGCGAGCGAAGGATATTGGCCCGGCCGCAACACGGCGCAAGGGCCAATGAAGCCCGTGTTCTGGCACACCTCCCAACGTTCACCGGTGACCACCGCCGACGAGGCCCGGTCGTTGAAACCACTGCGGCGGAAGTCGGGTACCGCCTGGTTGGCCGAGAAACTTCGGCCTTGGTAGCCCTCGTTCTCATAGAAGTCGATCTGGCTGGCCACCGGGGGCGGTGCTTGGGGCGGCGGCGGCGTGATGTCGGGCCCGTCGCGGCGGGCCAAAGCACGCACCGACGAGATGCGGTTGTCCAGGCCCATGTCCGCCAGCGTTGAATACTGGCCGGGCCGCAGCACCACGCAATGGCCGCGAAAGCGTTGGTCTTCACACACTTCCCAGCGGTCCCAGCGGTTGCCCACCACCACCACCGACGACGCGCGGTCGTTGAAACCTTGGCGCGCAAAGTTCTGCACCGCGCGTTTGGTGGTGAAGGACTTGCCTTTGTAGCCCTCGGCTTCGTAAAACGTGACTTGTGCAGCGGCCTGTCCGGCCACCGCCAGACCAGCCCACAACATTGCAATACCAAGACCTTGATTCATGCTGTTCTCCGATGAAAGGGCAGACGGTGCCGTGGGTCATGAAGACCACACCGC
>CAZUKT010000435.1:0-1765 GCA_964620975.1 uncultured Rubrivivax sp.
TGTAGCCGCCGGCTAACGTGCTGGCCTGTGGGGGCGGTCTGCCATGCCCCGGGGGTGGGGGCTGGGCCGGGCGGGCCGTGCCACCGCCTGGATCAGCGGCAAGAAGGTCATGTCAAAACACAGCACCTGGTCTTCGGCGTGGTCGGCGATGTAGACGATCTGGTCGGGGTGCAGGCGCGGGTTGATGGTGTGCAGCACTGCGCCCGTGCCCGAGACCGCAAAGTACAGCTCCATGTGGCGGTAGCCGTTCCAGGCCAGCGTGGCCACGCGGTCGCCGAACTTCACGTCCAGCGCGTGCAAGGCCTTGGCCATGCGGCGCGAGCGGGCGGCCAGTTCCTTGTAGGTGGTGCGGTGGATGTCGCCTTCAACCCGGCGCGAGACGATTTCGCGCTCGGGGTGGTGCCGCTCGGCGTGCACGATGAGAGAAGAAATCTGCAGCGGCAGCTGCATCATCTGACCGATCATTTGGGTTCTCCGCAGTGGCTATGGTTGTGCCGGTCATTCTGGCGCAATGCCCAGCGCTTCTGCACTGCGGCGGCATCGGGTGCAACCCGTGCGGCCCGGTGTACCGGGCTGCCTCAGCGCGGCTGCGCCACCAGCCGGCTGAAGAACTCGTGGATGCCGGCGTCGCCCATCTTGCGGGCGTCAGCGAGTTCGCCGCCGCGTGTGGCGTGCAGCAGCCTGCCGTCGGGGGCCAGCATGGCCACGGCGGGGATGCCGCTCTTGAGCGGCACGTTGTAGCGTTCGGCCACGTCCAGGTTGCGCGTGAAGCGGCCCACGTCCACCTTGACGATCTTGAAGTGCCTGGCCATCAGGGGTGCGCTGGCGCCGGTCTTCATGGCCACGTCCAGCATCTTGCAGTCGCCGCACCAGTTGGCGCCAAACACCACCAGCACGGGCAGCTTGGCGGCCTGGGCCTGGGCCAGCGCGGCCTGGATGTCGGCCTTGGCGTCGGCGGCTTCGTCGTAGGGGCCAGGCGCGGTTTCGGCCGCGTGGCCGTGCAGTGCAAAGGCCAGCAACGTTGCGGCCAGGGGCAGGGTCTTGTTCATGGGGGGCTCCTTGGGCACGCGCTCAGCGGCGTGCGCGGGTGGGTTGTGCTTGCCAGTAGCCAAACTCGTCTTCGTGGATGTCGATGTCGATGTCGTTCACCCGCGCCAGCATCTGCGCCTGCACGTCGGCCACGGCGCGGTTGTAGATGCTGGGGCCGACTTCCTGCAGGAAAAAGCCCAGCAGGGCGCTGGCAGCGATGTTGCCGATGCGTTCGTCGCGTTCGGCCAGAAAGTAGCGTTCCAGAGACGCCACGGCCCGCGCGCGTGTTTCCTTGTCCAACTCGATGGCCATGTTGGGCTTGCTCTGAACGGGTCAGGGCTTGGGCGCAGGCGCCTTGTCGTGCCAGAGCTGGCCGCCGGTGGACCAGTTGTGGCGTTCCACGTCAACAAACACCACGTCCACGCCGTCGGCCGAGCCGCCCAGGGTCTTGACCGTGGCGTCGGTCAGCGCCTGGGCCAGGGCCCGCTTCTGCTCCAGCGTGCGGCCGGCGAAGAGTTCAACGTGGATGGTGGGCATGGCTGGCTTCTCCTTCGGGCCCACACCATAACCCGGGCTTGGCGGGGCATCAAACCCGGTGCCCGCGTGGTGTGCCCGCCAAGCGCGGCCGTCAGTGCGCGTCGGCCGTCTTGGCGGCCGCGATGGCGGCCGACTCATCGGCCTTGCCGCCGTTGAAGTACAGGTTCAGCAACACGGCGGAAATGGCGGTGAGCAAGAT
>CAZUKT010000435.1:1775-4278 GCA_964620975.1 uncultured Rubrivivax sp.
GTCAAAAAGGCGGAAATATCGACAATTTCCTGCGGGTGCAGGCTGTGCGGCATCTGCTGCGTCCAGCGCGGCGCCACCAGCGGGATCATGCCCGCACCAATGGCAATGGCCACGATGTAGAGGTTGTTGCGGTTGCTCTTGAAGTCCACATTGGCCAGGATGCGCACGCCGGTGGCGGCCACCATGCCAAACATGACCAGGCCCGCGCCGCCCAGCACAAACGTGGGCACAGCTTCCACCAGCGCGGCCATCTTGGGCAGCAGGCCCAGCACCACCATGATCACGCCTGCAGCCACGCACACCCAGCGGCTCTTTACGCCGGTAACGCCCACCAGGCCCACGTTCTGCGAAAAGCTGGTGTAGGGGAAGGTGTTGAACAGGCCCCCGATGACGGTGCCCAGGCCGTCGGTGCGCAGCCCGGCGCTGAGCTCGCTCTGCCCGATCTTCTTGCCGGTGATGTCGGCCAGCGCCAAGAACATGCCGGTGGATTCAATCATCACCACGATCATCACCAGCGTCATGGTCAGCACCATGAAGGGATCAAAGGTGGGCATGCCAAAAGCAAACGGCGTGACCACATCAAACCAGGCCGCCTTGCCGACTTTGTCAAAGGCCATCTTGCCCATCATCACGGCCACCAGGCAGCCCGCCACAATGCCCAGCAGCACCGAGATGTTGGCGACAAAGCCCTTGGCGTAGCGGCTGATCAGCAAGATCACCGCCAGCACAAAAGCGGCCACGGCCAGGTTGTCCAGCGCACCGTAGCTGGCGTTGTTGAGCATGGGCACGGGCCCGGCCAGCTTCAGCGGCGCCGAAGCGCCTGCAGCCACGGCCGTGGCCTGCACGGCCTTGGCGGCGTCCACCATGGCCACGAGCTTGGGCACGTCCACACTTTGCGCCAGCGGGGCCGGCCCGCCCATGGCCCAGCCTATGCCCACCCGCATGAGGCTGATGCCGATGATGGTGATGATGGTGCCCGTGACCACGGGCGGAAAAAAGCGCAGCAGCCGGCTCATGACCGGCGCCAGCGCAATGGACACCAGCCCCGCGCCGATGATGGCGCCGAAGATGGCGCGTGCGCCGTCGGGCCCCGGCGTGGCGTTGGCCATGGCCACCAGCGGGCCCACGGCGGCAAAGGTCACGCCCATCATCACGGGCAGCCTGATGCCGAAGTGGCGGCCCATGCCCAGGCTCTGGATCAGCGTGACGAGGCCGCAGCAAAAGAGGTCGGCCGAAATCAGCATGGCCACCTGCTCGGGGCTGAGCTTGAGCGCGCGGCCAATGATCAGCGGCACGGCCACCGCGCCCGCGTACATCACCAGCACGTGTTGCAGGCCCAGCGCGGCCAGGCGCGGCGTGGGGAGCTTTTCGTCCACCGGGTGGACGGCCAATGAAGCGTCTGCCATGTCTTGTCTCCGTCTTTGCGAATCCGCGTGACCGCGTGGTGAAAGTTGGGGCCCGGCGTCTACTGTGCGGGGGCGCCGGTCTCAAACCAGCGCTGGATCAACGCGCGCTCGGCGTCGGTGATCTGCGTGGCGTTGTTCATGGGCATGAGCTTCAGCACGGCGGCTTGCTGGTACACCGCCAAGGCGTGCTGCTTGATGAGCGCGGGCGTGTGCAACGCCACGTTCTTTTGCTGCACCTGGGCGTTGTGGCACAGCACGCAGCGCTGGTTGACCACGGTCTGCACCTCGGCCAGCGATACCGTGGCCGGTGCCGGCGGCGCGGGCGGCCGGGGCGCCGGTGCCAGCCAGATGGCCAGGCCCAACAACACGGCCGTGCCCACCACGGCGTATTCCCAAGGCACCCGTTTGCCGCTGGCCAGCGCCTTGTGGCGCACCACAAAGCTGTGGCGTATGAGCGCGCCGGCCAGCATCAGCAGCACCAGCACCAGCCAGTTGTGCCGCGCCTGGTAGAGCCAGCCGTAGTGGTTGCTGAGCATGGCCACCAGCACCGGCAGCGTGAAGTAGGTGTTGTGCACGCTGCGCTGCTTGGCGCGCTGGCCGTGGATGGCCTGCACCGGCTGGCCCGCCTTCATCTGCGCGATCACGGTCTTCTGGCCGGGGATGATCCAGAAGAACACGTTGGCGCTCATGGCCGTGGCCAGCATCGCGCCCACCAGCAGGAAGGCCGCGCGGCCCGCGAACAGCTGGCAGGCCAGCCACGACGCCACGACCACGAACACCATCACGTCGAAGCCGACCTTCAGGTCGCCGCCGACCTTGCCGCCTTTCTCGCCAGTACGCTTTTCACCCACGCGGCGGCAGATCTGGTCGTACACCACCCAGAACACGCCCAGGAAGGCCAGCGCGGCGGCCACGGCTGCCGTGGGTGACCAGTCCAACACGTTTTTGTCGATGAGAAAACTGCTGGCGTTGAACAGGTACATCACGGTAAAGAGCGCAAAGCCCGTGAGCCAGGTGGAATAGCTTTCCCAGAAGAACCAGTGCAGGTGTTCGGGCAGCGACCTGGGCGCCACCATGTACTTCTGCGGGTTGTAGAA
>CAZUKT010000436.1:0-4270 GCA_964620975.1 uncultured Rubrivivax sp.
GATGGTGATCTCCCTCGGGCATATCGCCTCCGGCCTCTTCGCCAACACCGATTCGCTCGCCCGCGAACTCCTGCACGCCGGCGAAGCCTCGTGGGACCGCGCCTGGCACCTGCCGCTGTGGGACGCCTACCACCGGGGCATAGAAAGCGACATTGCCGACATCGTCAACACCGGCAAGAGCGCGCTGGCAGGCGCCATCAACGCGGCGCTGTTCCTGCAGGACTTTGTGCCGGCGGCGCAAGCCTGGATGCACATTGACCTCTTCGCCTGGAACGACAGCCCGCGCCCCGGTCGCCCGGTGGGTGGCGAGGCGCAGACACTGCGCACGCTGCTGGCTTACCTGGAGGCGCGTTACCCGGGCTGAACCACGGCCGCCAGCAGCGGTGGGACCGGCGCACTGCGGCGGCCACGTTCCCGGTGCGCAATTGGCCTGCGATTGCGGCGCTTCTCCCACCTTGAACAGCCGCTGCCGGCGCCATACTGCGGGCACTGCAGGCGGCAACCGACCGCACCACTGGGCGGAGTTCCGGAACCCGTGACCGGCGCCTGAAGTACCCACACCGCTCCCCCGTTTGAGGCCTGCCTCAGCGGGGGAGTTTCTTTTCCAGCGCGTCTTTCAGCCGGTCTTTCAGCCTGCCGGCCAGATCGGTGGCCACTTCCTCGGACAGGGGCGCCGTCTGGCAGCCGGCCTGTGGTGTGCACCAGGTGGCTTGCCTGGCGCCCAGCCACAAGTGGGCGGCAACCGTTTCACCCTGCAGCCAAACCACATCAAGCGCATGGGGCTCCGGCGATGCGGCCGGCGTGGTGACCCAACGACCCTGCGCGTGTTGGGCCAGGGCCAGCAGCCAGCGGTGATCAGGCGGCATGGGCGCGCCTGCAATGCGCCAACTGGGTGCGGGTTGGTGGGCCATCAGGGCGGCCCATGGCGTTGGCAAGGCTGCCACGGCCAAGGCGCGTGCGCGCATGGGGGCCACCGCCATAGCGGCGGCCGGTGCGGCTACCGGTGCAGCCGCATGTGCCAGTGCCGGTGCACGCTGGGGGGCCGGCGCTGTGGCGACGGCCGTCGCTGTCACCAGCACCGGCGCCCTGGCGTTTACGGGCACGGCCGGTACGGGTTCTGCGGCTGTATCGGCCTGTGTTTCGGTCTGCGAGCTTGCCGACACAAGTGCTTCAGCCGTGGTGGGTGCCACCGCAGCCGCCTGCCGGGCGGGCGCTCTGGGTGGGCGTTCAGCCACTGCAGCGCCTGTTGCCAGGGCAGCCGTTGCAGCCACCTCTTTGCCGCGCGCAACAGCCGCTGCACCTGGCGCGGCAGGCACTGCACCTTGCAAGGGACTTGCCGGCTGTGGCGAAGGCGCAGGCGCAGCCAGGCGCTGCGCCGCGTCACCACTGCGCCCGGGCGCGGCTTCGGTGCTGGCGCCACCATCGGCTGCAAGTTCCCGCGCGGGGCCGGGCGGCGCAGCCTGCCACATCAAGCCCATCACGCCTGCCAGCAGCACGCTGGCCACGGCGCCCGACGCGCCCAGGCGCAAGGGACGGCCGGCCCACCAAGCCGCCCAAGGCCACGGCCCTGCCCGGCTGGCACGGGGCGGGCTCAGGTGCGGCGCAGGCTCGGCCGCTGCGCGGTGGGCAGCGGCCAAGATTTGTGCGGCAATGTCGCGGGGTGCCTGCGGGTCAGCGTCAGGCGCGTGTTGCAAGGCCGTGCGCAGGTGTTCGTCGTGTCTCATCGCGCGTCCACGTTGGCAGGCAGGTAGGCACCCATGCAGGTGCGCAGCTTGGCCATGGCGTAGCGCAGCCGGGTCTTGGCGGTCTCGAACCCCAAGCCCAGTGCGTTGGCAATGTCAGCCACCGGCAGGTCGTCGTCGTGCTGCAGCAGAAACACGGTTTTCTGCGCCAGGGGCAGCCCGTCCAGGCAGTCCAGCAGCCGCTGGCCGGCGGCGCGCCAGAAGGCCAGGTCTTCACTTTGTGTGGCCACCGCCGGCCAGCCGGCCCAGGGTGCGGCTTCGGGCTCCCAGGGTTCGTCACCATCGCCTTCAATGGAGGTTTCACGCCCACTCTTGCGCAGGCAGTCCACGGCCCGGTGGTGGGCCAGTGTGAAGAGCCAGGTGCGAAAGCTCGCGCCCTGGGGTTGCCAGGTGTGCCGCGCCTGAATGGCACGCAGCCAGGTGTCCTGAAACACCTCGTCGGCCTGCGTGGCCGCCGCCGTGCCCAGCAGCCTGCGCACAAAGCGGTACAGCGCGGCCTGGTGGCGGGCGTACAAGCGGTCAAAGGCGGCGCCGTCCCCAGCGGCGTAGGCGTGCATCAGGTGGTCGTCGCTGGCTTCGTCCATGGGCGCGGGTGGTGCTTGTCTGGGCTTGTACGTGCGGCTTGGTCGAATGGGGTGATGCTGTGCAGCTACGCCGTGCCAAACAGGCAACGTTCAATGTCGGCGGCGTCGTGCAGCGTGCGCACGGCGTCGTAGGCCGCTTGCGCCGGCGCATGACGCCGCCGCAGCATGTTCAGCCACTGTTTGAGCCGCCCGCCCCGGTGGCGCGCCGCCACACGCGGCGTGATCAGGCGGCCATACATCTGCAGCAGTGCCAGCAATTCGGCCCAACTGGGTGCCAGGCCACCGCGCAGCGCCAACGCCAGGCCGGGGTCGGACACCAGGCCACGGCCCAGCATCAAGGCGTCACAGCCCGATTCGGCCAGGCAACGCCGCGCATCGGCCACGTTCCACACCTCGCCATTGGCCACCACACGCACACTGGCGGGCACGGCGGCGCGAATGTGGGCGATGCGGTCCCAGTAGGCTGGCGGGCGGTAGCCGTGCACGCGGGTGCGGGCGTGCACCACCAGTTCGCCGGCGCCACCGGCGGCAATGGCCTGCGCGCATTCGATCATGCGCGATTCGTCGCGGTTGCCAAGCCGCATCTTGGCCGACACCGCCATGCCCGCCGGCACCGCGCGGCGCACGGCGGCCACGATGGCGTGCACCTGCTCGGGCTCGTCCAGCAACACGGCGCCGCCCTTGTGGCGGTTGACGATCTTGGCCGGGCAGCCAAAGTTCAGGTCGATGCCCGCAGGTTGCAGGCTGGCCAGCACCGCCGCGTTGTCGGCCAGGCAGGCCGCGTCAGAGCCCAGCAGTTGCCCGCGCACGGGCGTGCCCGCAGGTGTGCAGCCGCCGTTCAGCAGTTCGGGCATGAGCCGCGTGAACACACGTGGCGGCAAAAGCTGGTCGGTGATGCGGATGAATTCCGACACGCAGCGGTCTATGCCACCCACCCGGGTGAGCACGTCGCGCAGGCTGTGGTCGAGCACGCCCTCCATCGGTGCGAGCAAGATCAATGCGGGCGCAGGGGCAGGGGCAGGTTCGATGGCGGGTTTGATGGCAGGTGCCAGAGCAGCGGCGGGCAGTGTCATGGCCGGGCGGATTCTGCCTGCGCGGCCGCCTGCCCACGGTTGCGGTGCCGCCTTGCGGCAGCCTCCTAGAATTTGCCGCCACTCCCTGGAGACATCCGCATGCCCGATTCCACAGTTCTTGTGGCCACCCACGGCCCGGTGCGCACGCTCACGCTCAACCGGCCCGCGTCGCTGAACAGCTTTACCGCCACGATGCACGCCGAGCTGCTGCCCGCGCTGGAAGCTGCTGCGGCTGACGTGGCCATACGCGCCGTGGTCATCACCGGCAGCGGGCGTGGCTTTTGCGCCGGCCAGGACTTGAGCGACCCCGCCATGGTCGGCAAGGTGGACGTGGGCGCCGTGGTGGAGCGTTTCTATCGCCCGCTGGCACTGCGTGTGCGCACGATGCCAGTGCCGGTGGTTGCCGCCGTCAATGGCGTGGCCGCAGGGGCGGGTGCCAACCTGGCCTTGTGCTGCGACTTTGTCGTTGCCGCACGCAGCGCCAGCTTCATCCAGGCCTTCAGCAAGATCGCCCTGGTGCCCGACTGTGGTGGTACGTGGCTGCTGCCCCGCCTGGTGGGCCGGGCGCGGGCGCTTGGCCTGGCCATGACCGGGGACAAGCTGCCGGCCGACGAGGCCCAGCGCATGGGCATGATCTGGCAGTGCGTGGACGACGTGGCCTTGATGGACACCGTCATGGCCCTGGCCACACGCCTGGCCACGTCGTGTTGTTCGAACCCATCAGCCGACATGCTTTTGTTGGTGATGTGCTATTTCGCAGCAGTATCGGTCGCACCGATTTGCCGCGCGGCAATCATGCCGAACTCATAGCTTCAATACGTAACAAACTATTTCCCTTAGGTGATGACGTTGCTTTTGTACCAGGACATGG
>CAZUKT010000437.1:0-4251 GCA_964620975.1 uncultured Rubrivivax sp.
CCGCTGCCGCTGAGCTGCACGTTGCCGTGGGCGTCGCGTTCGAGGCCACCGCCACCCAGGTCTTTGGCCAGCACGGCCAGGATGGGCGTGCCGTTGGCGTCGTGGATGCCTTCGCTCACGGCGATCACGCAGCGGCCATAACGTTCGAAGGTGGCCTTCACGTCGGCCAGGAACTTGTCCAGCACAAACACACGCTCGGGCACGTAGATCAGGTGCGGGCCGTCGTCGGGAAACTTCTTGCCCAGGGCGCTGGCGGCCGTCAAGAAGCCGGCGTGGCGGCCCATCACCACGCCCACATACACACCCGGCAAGGCCGCGTTGTCGAGGTTGGCGCCGGCAAAGGCCTGGGCCACAAAACGCGCTGCGCTGGGGAAACCCGGCGTGTGGTCGTTGAGCACCAGGTCGTTGTCGATGGTCTTGGGGATGTGGATGCAGCGCAGCGGGTAGCCCGCCTTGGTGGCTTCTTCGGCCACGATGCGGATCGTGTCCGACGAGTCGTTGCCGCCGATGTTGAAGAAGTGCTCTATCTTGTGCGCCTTGAGCACCTCAAACATCTCGTGGCAGTAGGCCAGGTCGGGCTTGTCGCGCGTGCTGCCCAGTGCCGCAGCGGGCGTGTTGGCCACCAGTTCCAGGTTGTGGCTGGTCTCCTGCGTGAGGTCGACAAAGTCTTCATTGATGATGCCGCGCACGCCGTGGCGCGCACCGTACACACGCTTGATGCCCTGGTGGCGGCGCGCTTCCAGCACCACGCCTGCCAGGCTTTGGTTGATGACTGCGGTGGGGCCACCACCTTGTGCGACGAGGATCTTGCCGGATGACATGCACCGCTCCTTGGGGTTCAACTTTGGGTGATGTCAATCGTAGCCGCTGGGTGTGCCGCCACAATGCGCCCGCCCCGGCTTCTTCATCAGCGCATGCACCGCACTATCTTCGACACCCCGGTGGTCAACACGGTCTTGCGTGCTTTTTCCAAAGCCTTCCTCAGGCTCAATGGCTGGACCATTGAAGGTGCGCTTCCAGAAAACGCGCGCAAGAGCGTGTTGATCGCCGCGCCCCACACCAGCAACTGGGACCTGCCCTACACGCTGATGGTGGCCTTCAGCCTGCGCCTGAACATCTACTGGATGGGCAAGCGCAGCCTCTTTCGCTGGCCCTTTGGCCCGGTCATGCGCTGGCTGGGGGGCATTGCGGTGGACCGCAGCAAGAGCAGCAACCTGGTGTCGGCTTCGGCGCAGGCCATCGTGCAGGCCCACGGCCCGGTGCAACTGGTGGTGCCGCCCGAAGGCACACGCGGCAAGACACGGCACTGGAAAACGGGCTTCTACTTCATTGCCCTGGAAGCGCGGGTGCCCATCATCCTGGCCTACATGGACTACCACCGCAAACGCAGTGGCCTGGGCCCCACCTTCATGCCCACCGGCGATGTGGACAAGGACATGGCCGACATCAAGCAGTTTTATGCCGGCATCAAGGGCCGGCGTGCTGATCAGTTTGTGTCTGAATGACGCCCGGCGCTGCGCCGGACGGCATGGTCATGCGGCAGGGCATTCCGGCGCGCCGGGCGCGTCGGGCACACGCAAGCAGCACAAGCAAGCGCAAGCAAGCACCGCATCGCCCCGGGCTGGCTGACAATGCACCTTTGGCGGTTTTGTACAGGAGTTTCCGATGTCTTTCTTCAACGCAACGGCACGTCGGCGTGTGGCCCAGGTGGCTGCTGGCGGGCTGGCATTGGTGCTTTCATGGGGTGGGGCGCAAGCCGCCGGGGCGGCCGCGCCTTTTGACTTGGTGACCGACGCCGAGGCCAAAGTTGAAGCCGCCGCACCACGCGCGCCGCGCATGCGCTCCATCAAGCCCGCGCCTGCCGTGGGCTCGCCGGCCATTCAGGTGGTGGCGCCCAGCCTGGACGGTGGTGCCATCGGCTCGCCATTGCGCATTGCCGTCACCTTCAAGCCCGTGGCCGGCTCGCGCATCCTGCCCGGCACATTCCGGGTGATGTATGGCGTGCTGAAGATCGACCTCACCGACCGGGTGAGCAAGTACGCCACCATCAGCGAAGACGGTGCCGCCATCTACCAGGCCAAGATGCCCAGTGGCCAGCACCGGTTGCTGCTGCGTGTGGCCGACGACAAGGGCAACCTGGGTGAACAGGAACTGCTGTTCCGCGTCGAACCGAAGTAAACCGCCAGTGGGCTACACGACGCCGCGCCGGTGCGCCATTTCGCGGCCCATGGCGGCCTGCGCCGCGTCGTTGCTGAGCGCCCGGGCCGCAGGGTAGGCCTGGTGGTCTTCTGTGGCAGCGTGCTCGCGATAGAGCGCGTCAAAGGCCACCCAGGTGGCAAAGGTGGCCGCAGCCTGCGCGGCCGGCCAGTGGCCCTGTGACAAGGCCAGCAGCACCGGCCTGACTTCGGCCCAGGTGGCGGCCATCTTCACGTGGTCGGCCTGCAGCCTGGTGGCCAGTTGCACCAAGGCGGCGTCACCGCTGGCGGCCAGCGCCGGGAAGATGTGGCGCTCTTCGTCCTGGTGGTGGTGCGGCGCGGCAAGGTCAAAGTAGCGCATCACGTCGCGAGCAGCCTGCCGTGCGGGCTCATCGGCCAGCCCACCTTGCAGATACGTGGCCAGGCGCTGCAGCAGGGCCAGCATGCGGTCCACACGGCCGTGGCAGGCGGTGAGCATCTCAAAAGGTTCGTCAAAGCCAGCGGCGGGCGCAGCGTGCAGGATCAAGGGCGTGGACATGTGGGCTCCGGTGCAGGGGCCAAGTGTGCGCCCACCAACAAGCCATTGAGTTGCGGCGTGTCAGAAATCGATCACCGTGACCCGCATGCCACGTGTGGCCAGCAGGCTGCGGGCGGCGTCGGCCTGCGTGCGTTGGGCAAAGGGCCAGCCCACCACGCGCCAGTCGTCACCCACAGGCACCAGGTCCACGTGCACGGCCGGGTGGCCCGCCGACACCAGCAAAGAGCGCATGGCCGACACCGTCTGTTCTGCTTCGGCCCGGGTGCGCAGCAGGCGGCTGGACAACGCAAAGGCCGAACTGCCCGGCGGCGCCGCGGCAGGGCTGGCCCGTGACGGTGCGGCCGGTGTGGCGGCTGGGGTGGTGGTGGCCGGCAGGGCCACTGCAAGGGGCGGCGTGGGCCGTTCGGCGGTGGCGCGTGCCCCGGGTGCGGGTTGGGCAGCCACTGGCGGTGCTGCTTGGCTGGCTTGCGGAGGCGGCGTTTGCGGTGGTTGTGCCCCTGGTTGTGCCACTTGCTGGGGCCCTTGCGAGGCCACCGACGGCAACGCGGCTTGTGATGCCAGGCGGCGTTCTCGCGCACCGGCCAGCGTGCCGTCGCCTCTGGGCAAGCCCAGTGTCGGCATGTTGATGCGGCCCAGCGTGGGTTCCACGTCCAGCAGCCGCGTGGGCGGCGCCGGCGCCGATGGTGGTGCGGGCACTGGCGCTGCGGGTGTGTGTGCCGACGCTGCGGCCGTGGCGGGCAGGGCCGGCGTGGCATGCACAGGCAGGCCGGCGTGGGCGGCCACCTCGGGCGCGTGCGCCGCACTGCCGCTGGCCAGGGCCGGCGGGGCCGACGCGGCCAGCACGGCTTGCCGGGTGGCCATTTCGGCGGCGGCCGAGGCGCGCAGGGCTGGCGGGCGTATGGACACGATGGACGCGGCCCCGCCGGACGCCACCGAGGCCACGGGCAGCGGCACGGGTGCGGTGCTGGCGGGTGCGGGTGTGGCTGGCGCCAGCACATAGGCCACAACCGCTGCCACGGCCACGCCGCCCAGCAAAGCTATGGCAGCGGCCAGGCGTGGCGTGCTCCAAAGGCGGTTGCCGATGACGGCCCCGCTGCCGCCACCGCCCAGCAGCATGCGCACGCGCTGGCCACGCACCTCAACCATCGCGGTCAGTGCGTACAGCGTTTGCAGATCAGTGCGCGGGCCGGCCAGGGCGCGGTCCACCGCCACCTCGCGCACCGGGCCGTCGCGTGGCGCACGGTCGGCGGTGGCGCCATGCTCGGCCACCCAGCGGGACACGCGGCGCAAGGCCAGCGGGGCGATGAAGTCTTCTGTGAACGCGGGTTTGCGCGGTGCCGGCTTGGCCACTTTGGCGGTCTCGGCAGCCGCAGGCTTGGTGGCCGCCCTGGCTGTGGGCACCACAGGCGCTGTGCCACTGCCGGGCTGTGCCTGCGCCCGCTCCACCGCACGTTCGCGCAGCGACTTGCCCTGATCGGCGCCCGTCTCGGCGCCGCCCGCGGGGGGCGGATCAGCGGC
>CAZUKT010000438.1:0-988 GCA_964620975.1 uncultured Rubrivivax sp.
GCCACAGCGCAGGACGTGGCCGACATTGAAACCGCCTACGCAGGCATGAAACACGCCATTGAACACGGTGGCGACTACGTCAGCAGTGACCTGCGTTTTCACCAGGGCCTGCTTCGCGCCTGCCACAACCGCATGGTGGTGCAGATGAGCAAGGCGCTGGGGGCGCTACTGCGCACCAGCTTTGAAATCAGCACCACGCGGCCCGACGGCCCGGCCAGTTCATTGCCTTTGCACCGCGCCGTGCTCGACGCTGTGATCGCCCGCAATCCGGCCAAGGCCGAACGCGCGTGCCTGGTGCTGATTGACGGTGCGCAGGAAGATATCGAGCAGGTACTGGCGTCGCGCCGCAAGTTGCCGTCATTGGCGGCGCCGGCTGCGCGCTTGAAGGCGCGTGTGCCCCGGCCTATTCCTTGACGGAGCCGGTGAGCCCCGAGACGTAGTGCTCGACAAAAAACGAATACACAAACGCCACCGGAAGCGACCCCAGCAAGGCACCCGCCATGAGCGGGCCCCAGTGGTAAACGTCGCCTTCTACCAGTTCAGTGACCACGCCCACGGGCACGGTTTTCATCTCTGACGACGAGATGAAGGTCAGCGCGTAGATGAACTCGTTCCAGCTCAGCGTGAAGGCAAAGATGCCGGCCGAGATGAGGCCCGGCACGGCCAATGGCAACACGATCTTCACGAGAATCTGCCAGCGCGTGGCGCCGTCGATCAAGGCGCACTCTTCAAGCTCAAACGGGATGCTGCGAAAGTAGCCCATCAGCAGCCAGGTGCTGAAGGGAATGAGGAAGGTGGGGTAGGTCAGGATCAGTGCCCAGCGGGTGTCAAACAGGCCGAGCTGAAAGACGATGGCAGCCAGCGGAATGAACAGAATCGAAGGCGGCACCAGGTAAGCCAGGAAGATGGACAGCCCCACCTGCTTGGCACCGGAAAAGCGCAACCGCTCAATGGCATAGGCGGCCAGCACCGACGCAAACAGTGAAAA
>CAZUKT010000438.1:998-4249 GCA_964620975.1 uncultured Rubrivivax sp.
AGTGGCCACCACAGACACCAGCACGGTGTTCCAGAGCCATTCGGGGTAGGCGGTGTCAAACAGCAGCTTCTTGAAGTGCGCCAGTGTGGGTGCCACCACCCAGAAGGGGTTGCCGTCGCGCGACAGCAGTTCGTTGTCGGGTTTTACCGAGGTGATGACCATCCAGTAAAACGGGAACAGCAGCACAAACAGAAAGATGGCCATGGGCAGGTAGACCGTGACCAGTTTTCGGGGCACGGTGTCCAGGTAGCCCATGCCACCTTGGTCGGCGTCGTCCAGGGCGCTCATTCGTCTTTGCCGCCTTGTTGCCAGGCCCGCCGCTGCAAGCCGAAGTAGCTGAAGAGAATGGCCGCCAGCAGGAAGGGCACCATGGCGATGGAGATGGCCGCGCCTTCACCCAGTGCCCCGCCGGCAATGGCACGCTGGAAGGACAGGGTGGCCATCAGGTGCGTGGCATTCAGTGGCCCGCCGCGTGTAAGCACGTAGATGAGCTGGAAATCGGTGAAGGTGAAGAGCACAGAAAACGTCATCACCACCGCAATGATGGGTGTCAGCAGCGGCAGCGTCACATGGCGGAACTGCTGCCATGGCGTGGCACCGTCGATGGCCGAGGCTTCGTAGTAAGACGGCGATATGGTCTGCAGCCCCGCCAGCAGCGTAATGGCCACAAAGGGCACACCCCGCCACACGTTGGCAAACACGGTGGCCAGCCGCGCATTCCACGGGTCACCGAGAAAGTCGATGTAGTGGTCAATGACACCCATCTTCACGAGCATCCACGAGACGATGGAAAACTGCGAATCGTAGATCCACCAAAACGCAATGGCCGACAGTGCCGTGGGCACGATGTAGGGCAGCAGGATCACGGCACGAAAGAAGGTCTTGAAGCGCAGGTTCTTGTTCAGCAGCAGGTCCAGCCACAGACCCAGCCCGAACTTCAGCACGCTGGCCAGCGTGGTGTAGAAAAGCGTGTTGAAGAGCGCCAGCCGTGTGACGCTGTCGCCGAGCAGGAACTCGTAGTTTTCCCAACCGATCCACGCGCCGGCACGCCCGATCTTGGCGTCGGTAAAGCCCAGCCAGATGCCCAGGCCGAGTGGATAGGTCAAGAAAAGCAGCAGCAGCACCGCTGCCGGCAGCATGAACAGCACGCCCAGGGCGTTGCGGTTGTTCTGCAGTTTTTCAAGCATGGTGCGTGCTGCTGCTGGCGGCGTGGATCAGACCTTGTAGTAACGCTCGGCGCGCTTCTGGGCCCGTTCTGCCGCTTCCTTGGGTGACTTGGCGCCGCTGGCCGCTTCAGCCACCATGTTGGTGACGATGAAGTCGGCCGCCGCACCGGCTGACGCATAACCCAGCCTGCCGGCGTAGCCTGCCGGGCGCAGATTCTTGACACAGTCGCGGTAGGGCGTGTGCTTGGGGTCGGACGTCCAGATGGCGGCCTTGGCGTACTCGGCCAGCGGCGGGGCGATGTAGCCACCGGCTGCGGTCAGCCAGGGATCGAACTGCTCTTGCTCCATCATGAAACGCAGGAACTCTTTCGCCGCGTTGGGGTACTTGGTGTACTTCATGATCATCTGATTGAAGAACAAGTGGCTTTCGGTGGGCACGCCCACCGGGCCCACCGGGTACTGCGCGTGGTGCACGTCTTCACGCAGGTCACGCACCTTCTGGTCGGTGGAATTCTTGGTGGCGTAGTAGATGGAAATGCCGTTGTTGGTGAGGCTGATCTGGCCGTCAAGAAACGCCTTGTTGTTGTTCGGGTCCAGCCAAGACAGCGTGCCCGGCGCAAAGGTGGCGTACATCTGCTTGGCGTATTCCAGCGCTTGTATGGTCTGCGGGCTGTCAATCACGACCTTGTTGCTGGCGTCTACCAGTTGGCCGCCGTGGGACCAGATCAGCCAGTTGGTCCACAGGCCGTCGCCGGTGGCGTTGCCCAGCGCAAAGCCACTGGGTGTGCCCTTGGCGTGCATGGCCTTGAGCAGCGCCAGGAAGCCCGCCGTGTCTTTGGGGAAGCTGTCAAAACCGGCCGCCTTGACGTGGCTCTGCCGGTACACCAGCATGGCGCCGGCCGCGCCCAGGCCCAGGCCGATCCACTTCTTGCCGTCGGGGCGCAGGTAGGCTTCGCAGGCCGGGTACCAGCCGCCGTACTTCTTGCCCAGGTAGGTGGCCAGGTCGGTCACGTCGAGCAGCTTTTCAGGGTACAGGTTGGCGTCGTCGTTGGTGGACAGGATGATGTCCGGGCCTGCGCCGGTGTTGGCCGCCACGGCGGCCTTGGGGCGCACGTCTTCCCAGCCTTCGTTGTCCACGCGCACCTCAATGCCCGTTTTTTCAGTGAAGCGCTTGACGTTGACCATGTAGGCATCGATGTCGCCCTGCACAAAGCGGCTCCATCGCAGCACGCGCAGCTTGGCGCCTTTTTCGGGCTTGAAGGCCAGGGCTTGCGCGTGTACGGCAGGCGCCCACACAGCGGCTGTGCTGCCCAGCGCGGCTGTGGCGGCCACGCCCGCAGTGCCTTCTAGGAAGCGGCGGCGGTTGAATTCGGTCATCGTATGTCTCCTGGTCGCGCTTGGGCGCTGTGGTGGGGCGGCGCTATGCCGCAAGGCGCCGGCCCGTGCCGGCATCGAACAAGTGCGCCCGCTCTACGTCGGGCTGCAAGTGAATGGTGCTGCCCGGCACAAAGGCATGCCGGTCGCGGAAGACCACCGACAGTTCGCGCCCGCCATGCCGGCAGGCCACAAAGGTGTCGGCGCCCGTGGGCTCCACCACCGCCACCTCGGTGGGAATGGTGCTGCCCGGTGTGCTGCCGCTGGCCAGATTCAGGTGCTCGGGCCGGGTGCCAAAGATCAGCGCCTGGCCGTCGGCACCGAGCGCACCCACGCTGGCCCTGGGTGCAGGCAGGCGTGTGCCGTCGGCCAGTTCGACCATGGCGCCGCTGCCGCTGCCACGCAGCGTGGCGGGCAAGAAATTCATGGCCGGTGAGCCGATGAAGCCGGCCACAAACAGGTTGGCCGGGCGGTCATACAGTTCCAGCGGGCTGCCAGTCTGTTCAATGCGGCCGTCTTTCATGACCACGATCTGGTCCCCCATGGTCATGGCTTCTATCTGGTCGTGGGTGACGTAGATGCTGGTGGTCTTCAGGCGCTGGTGCAGTTCCTTGATCTCGGTGCGCATGGCCACGCGCAGCTTGGCGTCCAGGTTGGACAGCGGCTCGTCAAACAGAAAAACCTGGGGGTCGCGCACGATGGCGCGGCCCA
>CAZUKT010000439.1:0-4243 GCA_964620975.1 uncultured Rubrivivax sp.
GGCATAGGCGCCCTGCAGGTGGCAGGCCTTGGGGTAGTGCACCAGGTGGCCAATGCCGGCGTCCGTCAAAGCGGCTTGCAGCAGCGCACGCTGCGCGCTGCGCACCACCATCAGGTGCCACACGGGCTCGGTGCCGGCCAGCACCTGCGGCAGTTGCAGGGGCAGGCCCTGCAGTGCCGCCAGGTACAGCGCCGCCACGCGGGCGCGGGCGGCGTTGTCGGCGTCCAGCCCCGGCAGCTTGGCGCGCAACACGGCGGCCTGCACTTCGTCCAGGCGCGAATTCATGCCCTGCACCTCGTGTTGGTATTTGATGCGCGAGCCGTAGTTGCGCAGCGTGCGCAGGCGCTCGGCCAAGGCGTCGTCGCTGGTGGTGATGGCACCACCGTCGCCCAACGCGCCCAGGTTCTTGCCGGGGTAGAAGCTGAAGCCGGCCGCGTCCCCCAGGCTGCCGGTGCGCTGGCCCTGGTAACGCGCGCCATGGGCTTGCGCGGCGTCTTCAATGAGCTTGCAGCCGTGCTGCTGCGCCAGGGCGCGCAGCGGCGCCATGTCGGCCGGCTGGCCGTACAGGTGCACCGGCATCAGCGCCTTTGTGCGCGGTGTGATGGCGGCTGCCACGCGCGCCGGGTTGATGTTGTGCGTGTGCGGGTCGGGCTCCACCGGCACCGGCGTGGCGCCGGCCTGGCTGACGGCCAGCCAGGTGGCAATGAAGGTGTTGGACGGCACGATGACTTCGTCTCCCGCGCCAATGCCGTAGGCCCGCAGGATGAGATGCAGCGCGTCCAGCCCGTCGGCCACGCCTATGCAGTGGCGCGCGCCGCAGTAGGCGGCAAACTCGGTCTCGAAGGCCTGCACCTCCTGCCCCAGCACGTACCAGCCTGAATCAATGACACGGCCGATGCCGGCGCGAATGGCCGCCTCATACGGCGCGTTCACACGGTGCAGGTCCAGAAAGGGCAGCGCAGCCACACTCATGGCGCACTCCAGCGTGCGCGCATGAAATCGGCGTAGTCGCGGTAGTAGTCGGCTTCGTCGTACTTGGTGGAAGCCAGCACCAGACACACCGCGCCCGAAGAAAAATTGTCCAGCTCGCGCCAGATCATGGGGCACACGTACAGGCCGTTGTAGCTGCGGTTCATGTGCACACGCTTCTTGTCTTTGCCGTCGTCCAGCACCACGTCAAAACTGCCCGACATGGCCACGATGAACTGGTGCAGGCCCTTGTGCGCGTGGCCGCCACGCTCAGCGCCGCCGGGCACGTCATACAGGTAGTACACACGCTGAATGTCAAAGGGCACATGGGTGTGCCCTTCAATGAACGTGAGGTTGCCCCGCGGGTCGTGGATCTTGGGCAGGTCGAGAATCTGGCAACGGTCTATGGACATGGCGCAACCCGGGTGCTTGGTGCGTCAATTTTCAAATCGATGCCAGGCAGCCAGAGGCCAGAGATGCAGGCCCTTCGCGCCACAGATCCGGCGACTGCCGGCCGCTGCCGGCCACTGCCAGCGGTATCGGGCCAGCGCTTCTGGCCTGGGTGTCAAGCGGCGGTGTCGCTGCGCTGCACGTCGCCGTTATGCCGCTGGCCGGCACGCGCCGGCTCGGCGCCCAGGTGGGCTGCAAACGCCTCCACCGTGTCCAGCACCAGATCGGGCCGGTACAGCAGCAGGGTGTCGCGGTCCAGAAAGCCGCTGAGCACGGCGCAGGTGCGCAGGCCCAGGGCGCGGCCCGCCTGCATGTCTTTGCCGGTGTCGCCCACCATCCAGTCGCCGGGCCGCAGTTGCGGCAACTGGCGTGCCAGCACACTTTGTTTGTCGTCGTGCTGTTCGGTCACCAGCACGGTCTTGAACCAGCGGCGCAGGCCCAGGCGCTGCAACTGCGCCGCTGCCGCCGCAGGCAGCTGGCGCGCCGTGCACAAGTGCAGCTCGGCGCGCTCGGCCAGCCGTGCCAGCGCATCGGCCACACCGGGCATGGGCTCGTCCAGGGCCAGAAACTCGGGCGCTTCAATCAGGCGCATCCATTCGCGCGTAAAGCCCACGATGGCCGCCTCGTCCCACACCAACTCGTCGGCCAGCAGGTGTGCATTGGACAAACCCCGGCGCTTGAAGGCCCAGTATTCACTGAAGGACAAGGGCGATTCCGGCGCCAAGTGCTGGAACAGCCGGTACAGCCGTGCACGTGCGTCAATCAGCGTGCCGTCAAGGTCAAAGACGATGTTCACAGGAGGCTCTCCACGTGCGCCAGTTCGGCACGCAAGCCGGTTTCAAGGTCGGTCTCATGGGGCAGCAGGTGCGCCTTGAGCCGCGTGGTGTCAAAGATGAAGTCCCGCTTGGCGCCGGTGTAGCTGCGCGGCTGCACGTCCACCGTGCGGCCGCTCAAGCGCACCAGCAGGTCCAGCAGTTGCCGTATGGAAATGGCCCGGCCACCCACCACGTTGATGACCCCCGGCGTAGCCAGCAATGGCCTGGATCACGTCGTCGATGTAGATGAAGCTGCGCAGTTCGGCGCCGTCGCCCCACAGCTCGACCGGCTGACCCGCCACGATGGCCTGCACGGCCTTGGGCAGAAACTTGGCGTACTTTTCTTCGCCCGGGCCGTAGACGTGGCCGATGCGCAGCACCTGCGCAGCACAACCGTGCTGCTGCGCCCAGGTGCACACCATCTGCTCGCAGTACAGCTTGGACGCGCCGTACAACGTGGCCGGCGCGGTGGCGGTGTGTTCGCTGATGGGCGTGGCTTCGGCGTACACGTCCAGGGTGCTCAGCAGCACCACCTTGCGCAGCGCCGGCAAGGGCAGGGCCAGCAGCCTTTCGGTGAAACTGATGTTGCCGTTGCAGGCCACCACGTCATGGGCCTGGGCACCGTTTTTGGGTGTGTAGGCACCGGCGTGTATGAGCACCTGCACGGTGGCAATGGTGTCCAGGTCCGACGGCGCCAGCTCCAGCGCCATGCTGCGGTAGACGATGCTGCGGCAGCCCGCCACCGGCCGCGAGCTCAGCGCCACCACCTGCTCGGCGCCCCAGGCCGCCACCGCAGCCGCCACCAGGCGCTGGCCAATGAAGCCCGAGGCCCCGGTGATCAAGACTGTCATGGGTGCACGATCTCGGCCAGCATCTCGGCCTGCGTCATCAGGCGCGGTTTCACGTCCATGCCACGCAGCCACATCAGTCCATTGGGCAGCGGGTTGATCTGGCGTGCCAGCTTGGGCACCTCGCCAAAGAGCGCAATGTCCTTGAAGATTTCGGGCATGTTCAGGCCGGCTTCGGTGAAGAACAGCACCGTGGTGAAAAAACGCGACACGTTGATTTCGGTGGGGTTGGGCACACCGTGCGCGTCATAGGCCATGTCCACACCAAAGATGCCGTGCGGCCGCGCCGACACGGCCTTGACCGTATCTATGGCAATGGCCGTGGCATTGGCGTTGTCGCAGGTCACGCCCACCTTGGTGACGCCGGTGACACCCGAGATGCTGCGGTTGCCGTGTGTCCAGCCCCGCCTTTCACGCGACTGCGCCACCACCAGCTCACCCTGGTGCCAGATCGACAGCCAGGTGATGGTGTCGGGCGTCAGCATCTCGGCGGCCACAAAGTCGCCCCAGCCCTGGTAGTGGTCTATCCAGGCCTTGGCCAGCGCGTAGTCGGCCGTGGGGATGGAGCCCTTGCCGCCGCCACCTATGGACGCGGCGCGCAGCCAGATCTTGCCGCTGGGGCCACCCAGCTCGGCGAATGCCTGGCGCAGGTCGGCTTCGGTGTGGATCATCAGGTTGCGTGGCACCGGCACACCGGCGGCCTTGAAGGCCAGGTAAGACTTGTGTTTGTGCACGCAGGTGTCAATGACATCGTGCTCGGGCATGAAGATGCGGGTGCCGGTGGCGGTGATCTCGTCACGCAGCAGCGATGCGTGGAAGATTTCCAGGTCATTCTGAAAGTGCACCAGGTCGGGCCTTTCAGCGTGCAGCACGGCCAGCAACTGGGCCTTGTATTCGGGCGTGTTGGCGTAGGGCACGGCGTAGCGCTTGCTGGCGGCCGACAGCACCAGGTCCGACGGCTCCGAGCCCATGCCGATGACGGTGTCGCCCTTTTTGCCCCGCAGCAGTGAATGGATGACGCCTTCAGAAGGGGCCCCGCCGGCGCCGCCGATCAGGATCTTGGACATGTGTTTCTCCGGCTTGAACAGGGGTGTGCGGTGGCCAGCTTCACTTCAGCCATTCACGCACACCCCGCCCCAGCGTCTGCAGGTTGGCGTTGAG
>CAZUKT010000440.1:0-4228 GCA_964620975.1 uncultured Rubrivivax sp.
GGCGGTGCAAAAAGCCATGGAGTCCGCACGCCGCAACATGATCAAGGTCAGTCTGCGCAACGGGTCCATCCAGCACAACGTGCGTGGTGAACACGGCGCGGCCAAAGTCCTGATGGCTCCGGCGCCCGCTGGTACCGGCATCATCGCCGGCGGCCCGATGCGCGCGGTGTTTGAGGTAATGGGTGTGTCCGACATCGTTGCCAAGAGTCTTGGCTCGACCAACCCCTACAACATGGTCCGCGCCACGTTCGACGCATTGAAGCGCTCGACCACGCCAGCTGAAGTGGCGGCCAAGCGCGGCAAGTCGGTTGAAGACCTCTTCAACTGATCCGCAGCAGGAGAAACCCATGTCTGAGAAGAAGACCCTGACCGTCAAGCTCGTGAAGAGCGTGGCCGGCACACGCCAGTCGCACCGCGATACCGTGCGTGGCCTGGGCCTGCGCCGTGTCAACAGCCAGCGCACGCTGGAAGACACGCCTGCTGTGCGCGGCATGATCAACAAGGTGGACTACCTGGTGCAGGTGCTCTGATGGATCTGAACAAAATCAAGCCGGCCGCCGGCTCCAAGCACTCCAAGCGCCGTGTTGGCCGTGGCATCGGGTCGGGCCTGGGCAAGACCGCTGGCCGCGGACACAAGGGCCAGAGTTCGCGCGCAGGTGGCTACCACAAGGTGGGCTTTGAAGGCGGCCAGATGCCGCTGCAGCGCCGCCTCCCCAAGCGTGGTTTCAAGTCTGCCCAGCTCAAATACAACAGCGAAGTCACGCTGGCGGACCTTGAGAAGCTGGGTGCAGACGAGGTCGATCTGCTCACGCTGAAGGCCGCCGGTCTGGTGCGCCAGCTGATCAAGCATGTCAAGGTCATTAAGTCGGGTGAACTGTCGCGCAAGGTAGTGCTTAAAGGCATTGCCGCAACGGCGGGCGCCAAGGTGGCGATCGAAGCCGCTGGCGGCTCACTGTCTTAAGGGAAACGCAAGCCTGTGGCTACCTCTGCGAACCAACTGGCCAAAAGTGGGAAATTCGGCGATCTCCGTCGCCGCATCGTCTTCCTGCTGCTTGCGCTTGTGGTCTACCGCATCGGCGGGCACATTCCTGTGCCTGGCATTGATCCGGTGCAGCTGCAGCAGCTCTTCAAGGGCCAGGCCGGCGGGATACTGAACCTGTTCAACATGTTCAGTGGTGGCTCGTTGTCGCGATTTGCCGTGTTTGCGTTGGGCATCACGCCGTATATCAGTGCATCGATCATCATGCAGCTCATGAGCTACGTGGTCCCAGCGCTGGAAGCCATCAAGAAAGAGGGCGAAGCCGGCCGCCGCAAGATTACGCAGTACACGCGCTATGGAACGCTGTTTCTTGCGGTGTTCCAAAGCCTTGGCATTGCGCTGGCGCTCGAGGGCTCCCCCGGTTTGGTCCTTGCGCCGGGATTTGGCTTCCGCATGACCGCGGTCGTTAGTTTGGTGGCCGGCACGATGTTCCTGATGTGGCTGGGTGAGCAGATCACTGAACGCGGTTTGGGCAACGGCATCTCGATCCTAATTTTCGGGGGTATCGTGGCTGGCTTGCCGGCAGCGATGAGCGGCCTGTTTGAATTGGTCCGAACGGGTGCGATGAGCATCATCGCCTGCCTCTTCATCATTGCCGTTGTTATCTTCGTGACGTTTGCGGTGGTGTTTGTCGAGCGGGGCCAGCGCAAAATCTTGGTCAACTACGCCAAGCGGCAGGTGGGCAACAAGGTCTACGGTGGGCAGTCGTCGCATCTGCCGCTCAAGCTAAACATGTCGGGCGTCATACCGCCAATCTTCGCAAGTTCCATCATCCTTCTGCCCGCCACCATCGTGGGTTGGTTCGCCACTGGTGAAGGCATGCGCTGGCTGAAGGACTTGTCTGCGGGCTTGTCGCCTGGCCAGCCGGTGTATGTGTTGCTGTATGCGTCGATGATCGTCTTCTTCTGTTTCTTTTACACGGCGCTGGTCTTCAACAGCCGTGAAACAGCAGATAACTTAAAGAAGAGCGGCGCCTTCATTCCAGGTATTCGCCCTGGGGACCAGACCGCCAAACACATTGACCGTATCCTGGGCCGCTTGACCCTCGCTGGTGCTATCTACATCACTGCCGTTTGTCTGCTGCCTGAGTTTCTTGTCTTGAAGTACAACGTGCCGTTTTACTTTGGTGGCACGTCGCTGTTGATCATCGTGGTTGTCACGATGGATTTCTGGGCGCAGGTGCAGAGTTACGTGATGAGCCAGCAGTATGAGTCGCTCCTCAAGAAGGCCAACTTCAAGACGAGCTGATCATGAGCAAAGACGATGTCATCCAGATGCAGGGGGAGATTCTTGAAAATCTCCCAAACGCCACCTTCCGCGTCAAGCTGGAAAATGGCCATGTGGTGCTGGGCCACATTTCCGGCAAGATGCGCATGCATTACATCCGCATTCTGCCTGGTGACAAGGTCACTGTAGAGCTCACGCCCTACGATTTGACGCGGGCACGCATCGTGTTCCGCGCCAAGTGATAGATTGAATTTGAGGTCAAGGAGAAGACCATGAAAGTCGCCGCTTCCGTCAAGAAGATGTGTCGCAACTGCAAGATCATTCGCCGCAAAGGTGTGGTTCGTGTGATTTGTACCGACCCGCGCCACAAGCAGCGTCAAGGCTGATTTAGAGGAACATCATGGCACGTATTGCCGGCATCAATATTCCTCCGCACAAGCATGCGGAGATTGGCCTGACTTCTATCTACGGCATAGGCCGCTCGACCGCGCAGAAGATCTGCGAGCAAGTCGGCATTCCGTACTCCAAGAAGATCAAGGATCTCACCGACACCGATCTTGAAAAGATCCGCGATGAGATCGGCCGCATGACGATCGAAGGCGATCTGCGTCGCGAACTGTCGATCAACATCAAGCGTCTGATGGATTTGGGCTGCTACCGCGGCTTCCGCCATCGCCGTGGCCTGCCCGTGCGCGGCCAGCGCACGCGCACCAATGCCCGCACCCGCAAGGGCCCGCGCAAGGGTGCTGCTGCGCTCAAGAAGTAAGCCGCAGCAAGAGCAACACTGAAAGAGTCAAGATATGGCCAAGGCACCCGTCAATACCGCCGCCCGCCGCGTGAGCAAGAAGGTCCGCAAGAACGTTGCGGACGGCGTCGCTCACGTGCATGCGTCGTTCAACAACACCATCATCACCATCACCGACCGGCAGGGTGGAGCCCTCGCATGGGCATCCAGCGGCGGGCAGGGTTTCAAGGGTTCGCGCAAGAGCACACCCTTTGCCGCGCAGGTGGCCGCTGAAGTGGCAGGCCGCGCAGCGCAAGAGCAAGGCATCAAGAATTTGGACGTGCGCATCAAGGGCCCGGGTCCCGGCCGCGAATCCAGTGTTCGGGCGCTCGCCTCGTTGGGCATTCGTATCAATTCGATCAGCGACGTGACGCCCATTCCGCACAACGGCTGCCGGCCACAGAAACGCCGCCGCATCTAAGCTGTTTGTGCAACGCCTGCGGTGTTCGCCGCAGGCGCTACAATCAAGAGTTTCCCCAGCCGGCGTGCACATTGGTGCGAGCCGGCGTTTTTCCTGAAGACGATCGTCTTCGTAAGCCCACCGTCTGTGCGCGCAGCAGCGCCGCCGCCAGACTCGCGCGGGACGCCAATTGGTGTCTGCCGCGTCAGAACGTTAGCAAGGACTCAAGCAAGTGGCACGTTACCTCGGCCCCAAGGCCAAACTTTCCCGCCGTGAAGGCACCGACCTGTTTCTGAAGAGCGCGCGTCGCTCGATCAGCGACAAGGCCAAGTTCGACAGCAAGCCCGGCCAGCACGGCCGCACCAGCGGCTCGCGCACCAGCGACTTCGGCCTGCAGCTGCGCGAGAAGCAGAAGGTCAAGCGCATGTACGGCGTGCTCGAGCGCCAGTTCCGCCGCTACTTCGCGGAAGCCGAGCGCCGGCGCGGCAATACCGGCGCGAACCTGCTGTTCCTGCTGGAATCGCGGCTCGACAACGTCGTCTACCGCATGGGCTTTGGCTCGACCCGCGCCGAAGCCCGCCAGATCGTTTCGCACAAGGCGCTGATGGTGAACGGCCAGGTCGTCAACATCCCGTCGTACCAGGTCAAGCCTGGCGACACCATCGCCATGCGCGACAAGTCGAAGACACAGCTTCGGGTGGTTGATGCCCTCAAGCTGGCACAGTCCATTGGCTTGGCCGACTGGGTGCAAGTGGACGCCACCAAGATGGAAGGCGTC
>CAZUKT010000441.1:0-3769 GCA_964620975.1 uncultured Rubrivivax sp.
CCTGGACGGCCACGAAGTGACCGAAGGCCTGCTCAATCACATCGAGATCGCCATTCGCGCCTACGACCCCTGCCTGTCATGCGCCACCCATGCACTGGGCCAGATGCCGCTGGACGTGGTGCTGCAAGACGCACAAGGCCACACGCTGGACCGCGTGCTGCGCAACGCAGAGGGCGCGTTTGAACACCATCTGCCCGCAGGCACCGCCACACCCCCGGCCAAACCTGCAGCCGCACCACCGTGACCGCACCGCTGCTGGTCTTTGCCTGGGGCAACGCCAGCCGTGGCGACGACGCGCTGGGCCCGCTTTTTGTGCAAGAGCTGCGTGCGACGCTGGCCGGGCGCGCCGACGTGGAGTGCCTTGACGACTACCAGTTGCAGGTGGAACACGCCCTGGACCTGGTGGGCCGCGAACGTGTGCTCTTTGTGGACGCCAGCCTGAACTGCGCGGCGCCTTTTGAGGCCACGGCCCTGCAGGCCCGCGCCGATGCCAGCGTCAGCAGCCACGCGCTGTCGCCGCAGGCGCTGCTGCATGTGTACGCACAACTCAACGCCGGGCCTGCACCGGGCTGCACCTTGCTGGCCATACGGGGCCAGCAATTTGGCCTGGGGCAGGTGCCCGGCGCCCAGGCGCTGCAGCACCTGCAAGCGGCGCTGGCTTGGGCACAGGTTTGGCTGGGGCCACCAGCCTCGCGCTGAGCCCGGTGCCGTGCCGGGCTCGTTACCGGGTTCGTTGCCGGGCGCCGTGCCGGGTGCGATGCCAGCCGCAGCGTCAGCCACAGCACCGCTCACAGCACGGCCGCTGCACCGCGCACACAATGCCGCCCCAATGGAAACCGCAGCACACCGCGCAGGGCGCCGCCATGGGCGGCCAACAGGCGGCAATGACGCAGCGCATGGTGCTGCACCTGCTGTGCATGGCATCGCCATCACCTTGTTTTGCTGCGCCTGCCTGGTCGGGCCGGCCACCGCCACCGCGGGCCCCTGGGAGGCCAAGACGCCGCAGGGGCTGACGGTGCGCATCGTGCAAGACACCTACCGCACCCGCGACGCCTACGTGCTGGACCGTGTCTACGCCGACGGCACACCCGACACCGTGTTTGGCCAGCAGGGCAGCACGCTGTTTACGCTGGGGCCTGACCACGAAGGGCCGGCGGCCTTGCGGCTGGACGCCCTGGGCCGGCCGTGGGTGGCCGGCGCATCGGTCGGCACATCCGGCGGCACCTCCGCCGGACAAGGCGACACACTGCAAGCTGTGGTGTTGCGCTTCTTGCCCCAGGGCCAACCCGACACCCGCTACGCCGACGGTGGCCGTTCGGCCACGGCGCCCGGCGGCCGGCGGGCCCGCGCGCTGGACCTGGCACCCCAGGCCGACGGCAGCACCTACGTGGCCGGCCTGGTGCAAGACACGCAGGGCCAGGAACGCATGGGCTGGTGGCGCCTGTTGCCAAGCGGCCGTGTGGACACGGGCTTTGGCCTGGGTGGCCTGTGGCTGGAACCCGACCCAGCCGGTGGCGAATTGCTGGAGCTGTCCACCCGCGCCGACGGCACCGTGGCGCTCAGTCTGCGCCGAAGCGCTGCCGGCACCGGCACCCTGCTGGAGACCTGGGAATTGCCACCTGGCGCCAGCCAACCCAGGCGGCGGGGCGCGGCGGCACCCACCACCGATGCTGCGGCTGAGGCCACTGGTGCGGTGGGCTCCGCGCCGGCCGCAGGCGGCCCCCGCGCCAGCCAGGTGGCCAATCCCTTTGGGCCTGTGCCCGCTGCGGCCTCTGCGGCACCGCAGCCCGCACGCACCGGGGGCCAAACCTCGGCACCGGCCATGCGCTGGGGGGTGGTCGTCCTGGTCGTCCTGGCCAGCCTGGCTGCGCTGTCGGCCGTGGCGGCACTGTGGCGGCGACGGCCACGCGCCCGCAGCAAACGCTGAACCACCGACACTGGTAACTGACTGCAAGTGTCGGGGCCAGGCAGGGACTCCCCGGTCGCGACGCGCGGCCAACTCTGTTAGCTTGCCGCGACTGCCCTGGGGCGTATTTCTTGCATGCCCGGCCCCAGGCACAGCCCTCAACCAAGAACCGGAGCATCCATGACAGGTCAGCGCGTTTCACCCCTGCTTTTTGCATTGCTGGGAGCCCTTGCATCCAGCGCCCAGAGCCAGACGGCCACCGATGACGCGGCGCTTGCACAAAGCAAGGTCGATCTCATCGTCAAGTCTTCGCACCATGACGTGTCGCTGCCGCTGCGTGACATCGCAGCCATCAAGCCGTCTGAGGCGCGGCGCGGCCGCCCGGTGCGTGAACACCGCATTCCGTTTGACGACGGCCCTGAACTGGACGCCGACCCGCTGTTGGCTGCTGCCCCAGGGCGCAACGCGTTGCTGTCTGTGGTTCCGCTGGCGCCCACGCTGGGCTCGGGTGTGGACGGCCTGGGCAAGGGCTTCACCGGCCCCGCGGGCACCATGACCGTGAATTCAGCACCGCCCGACACCACGGGCGCTGTGGGCGCCACGCAGTACGTGCAGTGGGTGAACACCGCGTTTGCCGTGTTCAACAAGGCCACCAAGGCGGCCGTGTACGGCCCGGCCGACGGCAAGACCCTGTGGTCGGGTTTTGGCGGCCCTTGCGAAACCCGCAATGACGGCGACCCCGTGGTGCAGTACGACAAGCTCGCCAACCGCTGGGTGGTGTCGCAGTTTTCGGTGCCGGGTGGCACGGCGGGTTACTGGCAGTGCATTGCGGTGTCCACCACCAGCGACGCCACGGGCACCTGGGCGCGCTACGCCTTCCAGTACACACAGTTCAACGACTTCCCCAAACTGGCCGTGTGGCCTGACGCCTACTACGTCAGCTACAACATGTTCACCAGCACCTTTCAGGGCAGCACGGTGTGCGCCATAGACCGCGCCAAGATGCTGGCCGGCCTGGCCGCCACGCAGCAGTGCATCAAGCTGGCAGCCACCTACGGCAGCACCCTGCCGTCTGACCTGGACGGCCCCGCACCCGCTGCGGGCACACCCAACTACGTGGTGGCCCGTGCCACCAATTCCATCAACCTGTGGCGCTTTTCGGTGGACTGGGCCACCCCGGCCAACAGCCGGCTCACCGGCCCGGTGAACGTGCCGGTGGCGGCCTTCAGCGCGGCTTGCAGCGGCGGCACCTGCATCACGCAGCCGGGCACCAACAACAAGCT
Organism: uncultured Rubrivivax sp.; assembly: GCA_964620975.1. Classification (GTDB taxonomy): domain Bacteria; phylum Pseudomonadota; class Gammaproteobacteria; order Burkholderiales; family Burkholderiaceae_C; genus Rubrivivax. The sequence goes on from CAZUKT010000441.1 coordinate 3,190, forward strand.
CGATTCACTGGCCGATCGGCTGAACTACCGCGCCGCGTACCGCACCTTGAACGGCGGCACGCTGGTGGTCAACCACGCCGTCAGCACCGGCAGCAAGCGCACCGCTTTGGCCGCCGTGCGCTGGTACGAACTGCGCAACGTGGCGCCCACCGGCACACCCACAGTGGGGCAGCAAGGCACCTTTGGCGGCGGCGACGGCGTGCACCGCTGGATGGGCTCCATCGCGCAAGACAAGCTGGGCAACATTGCGGTGTCGTACAGCGCGTCGGGCTCGGCGGTGTACCCGTCCATGCGCATGGCCAGCCGCGTGCCGACCGACGCCGCCGGCACGCTGAAGGACGAAACCGCACTGAAGGTGGGCACGGGCTCGCAGACCGGCACCCTGACACGCTGGGGTGACTACTCGCAGATCTCGGTAGACCCGGTGGACGATTGCACCTTCTGGGCCACCAACGAGTACATCAAGACCACGGGCTCGTTCAACTGGAACACCTGGATCAGCAGCTTCAAGCTGCCCGGCTGCTTGTAAACCTGCGCCCTGCTTGCGGCGTACACCTCATGATCCATCGCCTCGCGCGTG
>CAZUKT010000441.1:3779-4222 GCA_964620975.1 uncultured Rubrivivax sp.
GCCGTGCCTTCGGGTGCGGCAGGCCCTTGTCTTTGGCCTGTATCCAAGCAGGGCCCGGCCCCGGGGCCGGCCGATGCGCAGGGCCCACCCGATGGGCCGGATTCAGAAGTAGGCCGTTCGCCAAATAGCCAAATTGCATTGAAAGCATTTTTTCAATCAATCCAAACAATGCTGCACCGCACCCAAAATCCACTCCGTCGCAAGTTTTTTACCTTCTCTTCAACCACGACGGAGTTCTTTTCATGTCCCTCATCAACATCCAAGTCCAGCCCTTCAAGACCCAGGCCTTCCACAACGGCAAGTTCATTGAAGTCACCGAACAAAGCCTGAAGGGCAAGTGGTCGGTGCTCATCTTCATGCCGGCTGCGTTTACCTTCAACTGCCCCACCGAGATCGAAGACGCGGCCGACAACTACGCCGAATTCCAGAAGGCCGGCACCGAG
>CAZUKT010000442.1:0-4220 GCA_964620975.1 uncultured Rubrivivax sp.
ACACGTTCTTGCTGAGTTCTTCGCCTTCGTATTGCACGGGGTAGAAGAGCAGCGAGTTCGTCTCTTCAAACACCGGCAGCACGCTCTTGCGCGACACGCTGGTCCAGCAGCCGAACACGGCCGCCACCTTGTCTTGCGTGATCAGTTGCTTGGCCTTTTCGGCAAACAGCGGCCAGTTGCTGGCCGGGTCCACCACCACGGGTTCGATCTGGCGGCCCAGCAGGCCACCCTTGGCGTTGATTTCGGCAAAGGCCATCAAGGCCACGTCCTTGAGCACGGTTTCGCTGATGGCCATGGTGCCGCTCAGTGAATGCAGCACGCCCACCTTGATGGGGTCGGCGGCTTTCGCCAGCGCGGAATAACCCAGCGTGGCCAAGGCCAGCGTCATGGCGGTAAGGGCTTTGCCGGCTTGGCGGCGGGTGGTGGTCATGTGTTGCAGCTCCTGGGGGGTTGAACGGTTGTGCTCCCTGGCCACAAGTCTCGTGAGCACGGCCCCAGTCAGGAATACGCCGGACGGCGTACACGCGCCGCCGGTCCGTCCGCACCGCCAGATCAGCACCGCCAGATCAACACAGCCGGTTCAGAACGGCCAGGTGCCCGCCAAGGTGGCCTGGCGCCGTGTCGGCACTTGCGCCAGCACGGCGCCGGGCGGCCCGCCATAGTGGCGCCAGGCTGCTTCCACCTTGGCGCGGTCACCCTGCCAGAGCAGCGACGCGGTGACGAGGCGGCCACGGTCGGCCGGTGTCAGCAGCAGGTCCAGCGCGGGTTGCCACTTTTCCCAGGTCCAGCTCAGCCGGGCGTACAGGTTGCTGCGCCGCAGGTTGCTGGCCGCGCCATAAGCACTGGCCTGCCAGGCCAGGTTGCCGGCCACGGCCGACACGGGTGCCGGCGTGCCCACCAGTGCCGCCAGCGCGCGGTTGCGGGTGTGCCATTGCGCCCATTGCGCGTTGGACAGCGCCGTGCCGTCCCACCAGGCTTCAGCCAGCAGGCTGATCTGGTCGGCCGTGGTCCAGCTGCCGCCCAGCAGCACCTGCGCCGTGTGTGTGGCCTGTGCGGGCTGCCAGGGGTTGGTACTGGCCAGGGGTGCGCTGGTGGCGATGGGCGCCAGCGCGTCTGCCGACGACAGCCAGCGCGCCGAGCCATGCAGTTCCAGGTCGTCGCGCGGCACCCAGGCCACGGCCGCACCCAGGCTGCCGCGGGTGTGCCCGCCCCAGCGCGCAAAACCGTGCCAATCGACACCGCCGTCGCGCTGGTAGACCCGCAGCGCCAGCGCCGGCTCTTCGGCGCCGCGCTGGCGCTTGGGCTTTTGCGGGTTGGCCCACACGGCCGACCACGCCGTGCTGGCGCTGAAGTGTTCGGCCATCAGCAGCGGCCGGCCCTCCAGCGTGCTGGACACGAGGCTGCGCCGCTGCTCCTGCTGCACCACGTCGTTGGGGCGCCAGGCCTGGCCCACGTCCCAGCCCACCACACGTTTGCCGGCGCTGAACTGCCAGGCCTGCGCGCCGCCGGCGGCGTAAAGCTCGTTGACCCAGGCCTGCCCTTCCCCGCCACGGCCTTGCGTGCGCTGCTGCTGCAGCGTGCCCGCCAGGGTGAAGACACCGGCACTGCCGCGCAATTCAGACGCCAGCACCGTGCTTGGCGCCGGCAGCACCACCAGGCCCGGGCTCAGCGTGTCGGCCAAGGCCAGCGGGCCGCGCGCGGACGGCTGCACATCGGTGGCCACCAGGCGCAGTTGGCCGCTGAAGTCGGGTGTGGCGGCTTGTGCCGCCGTGCCAGCAAGGCCGGCACACAGCGCGCACACCCAGGCCAGGGGCCGGCGCAGGCCTTTCATTCCAGCACCGGGTTGCGCGCCAGGAACATGGGATTGAGCCATGCCGGCGGCACGGTGTGCGGCTTGCGCGACAGGTAACGCACCTGCGTGACCTTCTTGTTGGTGAGCTGGTCGCGCAGCAGCATGGCGTTGACCTGGGTCGGCGCAGCGGGTTTGTCCATTTCAAACAGCGCCTGCTTGGCGAGCTTGTCGCTTTGCACGTAAAGGTCGGCACGCACGGGCTCATGCCGCGCCTTGCCCAGCCACAGTTCAATGCGCTGGTAGCTCACGCCCTTGCGGCTGGCGGCCAGGCTCAGGTGCTGGCAGGTCTGCCTGGGTTCGCCGCAGGGTTCTTCGCCTACCACGCTGCCGCTGTAGTCGTCGGCCCAGCGCAGCGTGGCGATGTCACCGGTGCTGGCGTCACCCAGCAGCTTTTGCATCGGCGTGATGCGCAGCGCACGCTGGCTGCCGGGCATCAGCAGCCAATAGTCGTCACCCAGCATCAGCACCTTCTGGCCGGTTTCGGCCGGGCTGCGCATCAGCACCAGCGACTGCCGCTCGGCCTGCGCAAACACCGTGTAGCGGCGCTCCTTGTCGGTGCTGCCGTCGGCGTTGAGCACCAGCACCTGCGTTTCGACCTGCAGGTTGTCGGCGCTCATGCGGTACTTGTCGGCGGCCTTCAGCAGCGCCTGCACGTCGTGTGCGGCTGTTGGCATGGGCGTTTGCGCCTGGCCAGGCGCAGCCGCCACGAGCAGCAGCGCGGTGGCCAAAGAAGCCAGGTTGTGAGACACGGTCTGCATGGTCATGGCCTCTCGATGTCAGGTGTGGGCCAGGGCTTGCACCACCGGCATGTGCACAGTCTTGCGTGCGATCCAGGCCGAAGCCAGCATGGCCAGCATCACCATGGCCAGCAGCGTGGCCAGCACCATGGACGGCGCGATATTCACGTACAGCGGGTAACCCACTGACATGCCTGGCGGCGGTGGCATCTGCACCGGCACCACGTACAGCAGCAGTTGCACCGCCACTGCCAGCACCGCACCGGCCAGCGCGCCCACGCCGCCCAGCACCATGCCTTCAAGTGCCAGGCTGCCCATCAACTGGCGCGGCAGCGTGCCCAGCGCACGCAGGGTGCCGATTTCGCGTGTGCGCTCGACGATGGTCATGGCCATGGCGTTGGCCACCACAAACACCACGATCACCGCAATGATGAGCCCCAGCGCACCAAAGATGCGGTCGTAGAGGTTGCGCACGGCCTGGTAGAAAAATGCCTGCTCCTGCCAGGTCTGCACCTGCAAGCCGGCATGCGCAGCGGCCACGCGCCGCTGCGCGGATTCGGTTTGCTCCATGCCGCGCAAGAACACGCTCAGTGTGGACACACGCGGTGTGTTCAGCAGCTTTTGCGCGGTGGCAATGTCGGTGTAGACACTGCGTTTGTCGATCTCGGGCACGCCGCTGGAGAACACGCCCTTCACGGTGACATCCAGCGCGTTGAGCGCGCCGTCGCTGGTGGTGGCCAGCAGCGTGAGGCTGCTGCCGGGTTTGGCCTTCAGGCTGTTGGCCAGGCCCTCGCCCAACATCACCTCGGCGTTTTTGCTGCCGGACGCCAGCACCTCGCCGGCACGCATGTTCAAGAAGGGGCCCTTGACGGCAAATTCGCTGTCGGGCTCTACCCCCGTGGCCAGCATGATGGTGGACTTGTCGCCGTTGCTGATGAGGCCGCTGAAGGCCACACGCGGCAGCACCTGGCGCACGTCGGGGTCGGCCAGCAACGCAGCCTTGAGCTCGGCGTGCTGGTCCAGCCCGTACTGCAGCGGCGTGTCTTCGTCCTTGCTGAACTGCTGGGGCAGGCCCACGATCAGGTGGCCCGTGCTGCGCGCCGCGCCCTGCGCCAATGATTCGTAGGTGTACAGCGCAAAGCCCCCCGCCAGCAGGATGCCCGCCGTGCCCAGCGCGGCAATCACCACCGTCACCAAAGACCGGCGGCGGTTGCGCAGCGTGTTGCTCACCGCAAACTTCAACCACTTCATTGCAGTCTCCCGTCCAGCAGCGCCAGCACACGGTCGCAACGCTGCGACAAGCGGCTGTCGTGGGTGGCAATCACAAAGGCCGCGCCTTCGGCATGGCAGCGTTCGCGCATCAGTTCCAGCATCTGGTCGGCAGTGTGCGAATCCAGGCTGGCCGTGGGTTCGTCGGCTATCACCAGGCGCGGCCGCTTCACCAGCGCACGCGCCAGCGCCACACGCTGGCGCTGGCCGCCCGACAAGGCATCCGGCCGGTGCGCAGCGTGCTCTTGCAGGCCCACGGCCAGCAGTTGCGCGGCCACACGTTCGCGCCTTTCGGCGGCCGGCACACCGGCGATGAACAGCGGGTAGTCCACGTTTTCGGCCACGGTCATCACCGGCACCAG
>CAZUKT010000443.1:0-3730 GCA_964620975.1 uncultured Rubrivivax sp.
TGCGCCGCCTGCAACTGGCGGCGCAGGCCCACGAAGGCCCGGTCTTCCTGCTGCGGGGCGAGCAAGAACGCAGCCGCGCCAGCGCCGCACCGCTGCGCCTGCTGCTGGGCAGCGCGGGGCCCGACCTGCTGCGTGTGGCGCTGCTCAAGCGGCGCGGCCCGCCGCTGGCCGCGCCGCTTACGCTGGCGCTGGCGCCGGTGCTGTCGCCCCCTGCGCTGGCGCGTGCGCTGCAGGGCGCGGCGGCGCGGCCGCTGCCGGCCTTGGCGCTTGCGCCTGCCTGGGCCCACAGTGGTTTTGCTGCCGGTTCATCAACGATCCCCACCATCTCACAAGGCCCGCCATGACATCCCAGCAAGCCAACGGCAGTTTTGAAGTCACCATGACACCCGCGCCGGCCGACGCGGCGGCACCTTCGGCGGCCGCCCCGCCCACCCTCGGCGCCACCCTGGGCCGCGCCTTGCTGGACAAACGCTACATGGGCGATTTGCAGGCCACTGCGCAGGGCCAGATGCTCAGCGCCATCACCACCACGGCAGGCTCGGCCGGTTATGTGGCCATCGAGCACGTCACGGGCACGCTGCACGGCCGCAGCGGCAGCTTTGTGCTGCAGCACAGCGGGCTCATGAACCGGGGTGAAAAGCAGCTCGTCGTCACCGTGGTGCCTGATTCAGGCACCGACGCGCTGGCCGGGCTGGCCGGCCGGCTGGACATCCGCATCAGCGAGGGCCGGCACCTGTACGTGCTGGACTACACGCTGCCGGGTTGACACCAGCCGCCGCCTGCGGGCGCGCCGCCATGCAGTGGCCCCTGCGACAAGCAGGCCACCAGCGCATGGGGCACGTCCTTCAAGCCCCCGCTCCTGGCGACGCCTTTCCATCAGACCCACCCCGGCACCCCATGCTCTGGCTGGCCCTGCACTTGCCGCTGCTGTCGCTGGAAGCCTTCTGCGCCACGCTGCCTGCAGGCGCGGCCGATGGCCCCGTGGCCTTGCAGGGCCAGCACCAGCTCACACACGTCAACGCCCAGGCGGCGGCGCTGGGTGTGCAGCCCGGCCACAAACGCGCCACCGCACTGGCGCTGGCGCCGCAGTTGCTGTTGGCCGAAGCCGCGCCCGCACGCGACGCCGCCGCGCTGCAGGCCGTGGTGCACGCCGCACTGGCCTTCACGCCCGCCGTCACGGTGCAAGACGCGCTGACCGTGCTGCTGGACGTGCAGGCCAGCCTGCGCCTTTTTGGGGGCCTGCACACGCTGCGCCAGCGCCTGGGCGAAGCCCTGGCACCGCTGCGCCACCGCGTGCAGGTGGCGGCCGCGCCCACGGCGCTGGGCGCGGCGCTGCTGGCGCAGTGGCACCCACGCGGCCAGGGTGACCTGGTGCTGGGCCCGCATGCCACGCAGTTGCCGGCTTTGCAGGCCTTGCTCGACACCGCCCCGGTGTGGATGCTGGGCAGCGGCCGTGACCATGGTCCCGCCTTGCAGGGCATGGGCCTGCACACCCTGGCCGAACTGCGTGCGCTGCCCCGCGCCGGCCTGGCGCGGCGCTTTGGTGAAGGCCTGCTGGACGAACTTGACCGCGCCCTGGGCCTGCAGCCCGACCCGCGTCGATTTGCCGTGCTGCCCGCCGTGTTTGAAGGCCGGCTTGAACTGCACACCCGCGCCGAAAACACCGAGCAGGTGCTGCACGGCGCCGCCGTGCTGCTGGCGCGCCTGGTGGCCTGGGCGCAGGCGCAGCACGCACGTGTGGGCGCCTTCACGCTGCGCATGCTGCATGAACGCCAGCGCCAGGTCACGGCCCCACCCACCGAGCTGCACGTGGCGCTGGCCGAGCCCGCGCTGGACGCCGCCCACCTGCAAAGCCTGCTGCGTGAACGGCTGGCGCACTGCCAACTGGCCGAGCCCACACTGGAACTGCGCCTGCACTGCCAGCACCTGGTGGCCGGCCACGCCCCCAACGGTGAACTCTTTCCCACCCGCGCCAGTGCCGACGAGGGCCTGACGCGCCTGCTGGAGCGGTTGCGCGCCCGGCTGGGCGATGCCCAGGTGCTGCGCCTGCAGCCGGTGGCCGACCACCGCCCCGAACGCGCCACGCGGGCCGTGCCGGTGCAGGGCCCGGCGCTGTCTGCGCGCGGTGCGGCGGCAACCGGTGTCGATGTGGGCGCTGCGCTGCAAGCCGGCGCCACGTCAACGTTGCCGCTGCACCGCCCGGCCTGGCTGCTGCCCGAGCCCGTGCCGCTGGCCACGCGTGACACGCAGCCGCTGTTGCAAGGCCGGCCGCTGCAACTGGTGAGTGGCCCCGAGCGCATCGAATCCGGCTGGTGGGACGGCGCGGTCGTGGCCCGCGACTACTTCATCGCCCTGGCCGAAGACGGCTCGCTGGTGTGGCTGTACCGCAGCCGCCTGCCTGCGGTGCCGGGCGAGGTGACGTGGTTCCTGCAAGGCAGGTTTGCCTGACAAAGCGATGCGCTGCCTTGGCGCCGATCCGGCCGGGGCCTCTGTGCCCTGGCAACCGGCAATCTCGAAGCCCCTCACACACCTGGCGTCGTCGGTCAGACCGTAACCCAGGACTTGTCTTGCAGGCCCTGGCGGCATTCTTGGAGCCCGCACCCGACGGCCGGCGCTCCAGCTTCCGGCCCGCAATGCCGATACTCCCGGGATGCCGAGAACCCTGCGACAGACCGTGTTACGCCTGCCCCTGTGGGCGGTGGTGGCCTGCATCACGGGATTCAGCGTCGTCGTGTCGGTGGCGGCCATGGTCTTGATGGTGGGCGCCACGGCGCGGGGTTTCACCTCGGAATTCCCGGTCTACCTTGCCATCACGGTGGCCATACCCTTGTTGGTGGCCACGCCGGTGGGTTTTGTCATCACCCGCCTGTTGCACGAGGTGGATGCGGCACGTGCGCAGGCCATCGAGTTGGCTTATCGCGACCCGCTCACCGGGCTGCTGAACCGCCGCCGGTTTGCCGAACTGGCGCAGCGCGAGCTGGACCTGGCGCGTCGCTCGGGGGTGCCGCTGTCGGTGGCTCTGTTGGACATCGACGACTTCAAGCGTGTCAATGACGAGCACGGGCATGCGGTAGGCGATGCGGCGCTGCAGGCCGTGGCCCGGGCCTTCAGCGAGGCGCTGCGGTCGACAGACCTGGCAGCGCGCTGGGGCGGTGAAGAATTCGCCCTGGTGCTGCCGGCCACCGATCAGGCCCATGCGGCCGAGGTGCTGCAGCGCGCACTGGCCGCCATCCGAAGGCTGCACGTGTCCGGCGCGGGCGGGCAGGTCGTTTGCTGCACGGCCTCGGCGGGTGTGGCGCAGTCTGCCGAGCGCAGCGCCAGTTTGGACGACATCCTGTCCCGCGCCGATGTGGCCATGTACCGGGCAAAGATGGCCGGCAAGGACCGCGTCGTGGCCGACAACGGGCCGGGCTGAGGGGCAGGCTGCCCAGGCGTGTGGGCAGGCCGACAGCCGCTGGCGCAGGCCGACGACGGCGCACTGGTGTGGCTGTACCGCTGCCGCCTGCCTGCGGTGCAGGGTGCCGTGACGTGGTTTGTGCAGGGCATGTTCACCTGAACCCCGGCCTGCCGGCCCAAGGTGTCAGGGCGGCAGCGCCTGCATCGTCAATGTGGGCTGCCAGGCCCGGGCGCTGTCCACCACCAAGCGCCACCGCCCGGCTTGGGGCAGCAAGGTCTGAAGATTTTTGCCGGCAAACAGCAGCGTCTTGTTGACACCGGGGGCCAGTGCCTC
>CAZUKT010000443.1:3740-4206 GCA_964620975.1 uncultured Rubrivivax sp.
CCCATGATCAGGGAGCGCCAGGTGAAGCGGGTAGCGAAGACCCCCGCCGCCGCGAGGAGGAGCAGCAGGAGGCCCCTCAGGACCGCGGCCTCGTCGGGGAGGCCGGTGGCGACGTCGAGCGCGTCGATGATTCCGCCCAGCAGGCGGGGCAGCAGGGTCTGGAGATTTTTGCCGGCAAACAGCAGCGTCTTGGTGACACCGGGGGCCAGTGCCTCGTCGCCGGGCATGGCGCCAAAGTCCAGCGACGACCAGTCTTCAGACGCCAGCTTGAAGGTCATCGGCCCGGCAGGCAGGTCTAGGTCCACCACATGGCGATGCCCCGCTTGTGATGCCAGTGGCAAGGTGGTGCCCCAGTCGTTCAGGGTGCCACGCAGATGCAGCTTCTCGTGGCCCCAGGGCAAGGGCTGGCCAGCAGCCACGACGGCCAGCATTCGGTTCAGCGTCGAAGCGGGAACCCAGGGCTCGT
>CAZUKT010000444.1:0-4199 GCA_964620975.1 uncultured Rubrivivax sp.
GCGTGTGGCGCAAGCGGCTGCACCGGCCACGGCCCCGGTCATCACGCCCACGCCCACAGCTGCTGCTGCACCGGCAGTACCGGCTGCCGCAGCAAGCCCGGCCCCCACGGCACCACCGCCGGTGGCTGCGGCGCCGGCACCGGTGCCCACACAAGTTGCAGCACCGGTGCAGCGTGCGCCCAGACCCGCTGCCGCCGAAACCGCCAAGCCCGCCACAGCCTCGGCCGCAGCAGCAAGCGGCGGCGACCAGGTGCGTGTGCGCCAAGGTGATTCACTCAGCCGCATTGCTGGTCGGACGCAACGCCAAGGCGTGTCGCTGGACCAGATGCTGGTGTCGCTGTTCCGCGCCAACCCTCAAGCATTTGTGGGCGACAACATGAACCGGCTGCGTTCGGGTTCGGTGCTCACCGTGCCCGCAGCCGACGACGCTGGCAAGACCAGCCCGCAAGAAGCGCGCAGCGTGATCCTGGCCCAGAGCAACGACTTTGCGGCCTACCGTCAGCGCCTGGCATCGGGCGCCACCACCGCCGCCGACGTCGCGCCCGCTCGGCAGGTGGCAGGCAAGGTGCAGACGCAGGTTGAAGACCGCAAGCAACCCACGGCCACCACACCCGACCGCCTGACGCTGTCACAAGGCGGCGTCAAGGCCTCCGCGCCCGAGGCCAATGCCTCCAAGGCCGCCGAGCGCAAGGACAACGGCACGCGGCTGGCCGAGCTGTCGCGCAATGTGGATGAACTGAAGAAGCTTCAGGGCACCGCCGCCCCTGCGGCAGCACCTTTGCCAAAACCGGCGCCCGCACCTGTGGCGTCGGCGGCAGTGGCCGCCGTGCCAGCCAAGACCACGGCGCCTGCCCTGGCACCTGTGCCCGCGCCTGTGACGGCGCCCGCGTCGGCTGCCCCACTGCCAACCCCGGCGGTGGTGGCCGCTGCGCCCAGCCCCACCCCCGCCGCCACCCCAGCACCTGCTGTCGTGGCGGCGGCCTCTGCGCCTGTGCCCGCCGCCAAACCACCGGCGCCCGTGGCCGAGGAGCCGGGCCTGATCGAATCGTTGCAAGACAACGCTCTGCTGCTGCCTGCCGCTGGCGTGTTGGTAGCGCTGTTGGCTGGCCTGGGCTTGTACCGTCTGCGTGCGCGCCGCAAGCCAGCCGGCGAGACCTCGTTCCTTGAAAGCCGCCTGCAGCCCGATTCCTTCTTCGGTGCCAGCGGTGGCCAGCGCATTGACACACGCGACGGCGGCAACACCAACAACGCCGGCGCGTCGTCGTCGATGAGCTATTCGCTGTCGCAGCTGGATGCCATTGGCGACGTAGACCCCGTGGCCGAGGCCGACGTCTACCTGGCCTACGGGCGTGACCTGCAAGCCGAAGAAATCCTCAAGGAAGCGATGCGCTCCACGCCCGAGCGCATGGCCATCCGGTCCAAGCTTCTTGAGGTGTACGCCAAGCGGCGCGATACCAAGGGCTTCGAGCTTCTGGCCAGCCAGATGTTCAACCTGACCCGTGGCGAGGGCGAAGACTGGTCCAAGGCGCAGGCGCTGGGCCTGACCATCGACCCCACCAATGTGCTGTACCAACCCGGTGGTGCGCCTGACGAGGTGCGCACCGAAACCGGACAGGTTGTTGAAGTCCTGGGGGCACCGACCCAGCCGTACACGGCGCCAGTGCAACCGCCCGCCTTCAAACCTGCCGACGACGCCCACCTTGACGCGCCCGACAGCAGCCTTGATCTGGACCTGGATCTTGCGCTGCCCGACATGCCGGTGCTGCCCACCGAGGCTACGCAGCCGTTCACCACGGCGGCTGCCCTGGGTGGCGACGACACGCTGGACTTCAGCCTGGACGGCGAAGAGCCCAAGACGGTGCCCGTCAAGCGGGGTGCGCCAGAGCTTGAGCCCACGACGATGGCCATGCCCAAGCCCAAGGCCATGCCCGCGCCGGCCACTGACGGCCTCGACTTCGACCTGGGCGACATGTCGTTGGACCCGCCCACGGTGGCGGTGCCTGTGCCTTCGTCGGCAGCCGCGCCCGCCGCAGCGGATGTGGACTTTGGCGACTTTGGCATCGGCAGCGACACGCCGCCCGATGATCTGCCACCCGAGAACGACCCGCTGGCACGCAAGATCGAGCTGGCCGAAGAGTTCAGGCAGATCGGGGACCTTGAAGGTGCGCGTGACCTGCTGGAAGAAGTCATCGCCAAATCTGAGGGCTCGCTAAAGGCCAAGGCCGAAGGCATGTTGGACAAGCTGGGTTGACGGCGTCCACGGGTGCCGCGACCACAGTCTCGGTGCCCCGCCAGGCCTGACCCACATGGCACCCACGGACCCGGCAGTGCCGACGCTGCAGCGCATTGCCTTGGGTGTGTCTTACCGGGGCCAGGCCTACCACGGCTGGCAGGCGCAGCCAGACGGCCGCACGGTGCAGGACACATTGGAACGGGCTCTTGGCAAGTTTGCTGCCGTACCTGTGCAGACCGTGTGCGCGGGCCGCACCGACAGTGGTGTGCACGCGATCAACCAGGTTGTGCATCTGGACACCGGGCTGCTGCGCGAGCCGTCATCTTGGGTGCGGGGCACCAACACCTACCTGCCGCCGGATGTGGCCGTGCAATGGTGCAAGCCGGTGACACGCGGCTTTCATGCCCGAAACAGCGCAAGAGGGCGGCGTTACCGCTTTGTGGTGCTGCAGTCGGCCGTGCGGCCCGCTTTGGAGCATGGCTTGGTGGGCTGGGTCTTCAAGCCGCTGGACGCTGACGCCATGCGCGCCGCAGCGGCACTGCTGATCGGCGAGCACGACTTCACTGCGTTCCGTGCGGCGGGTTGCCAGTCGCCCACGCCTGTGAAGACCTTGAGGTCCATATCCATAGGTCAGCGTGGTGCCTACTGGTGTTTTGACTTTGACGCCAACGCCTTCTTGCACCACATGGTGCGCAACATCGTGGGTGGGTTGGTGGCCGTGGGCAGCGGCCGCCATGCACCCGGCTGGATGGGCGGCGTGCTGGCTGCGCGCAACCGCAGCCTGGCTGCACCCACCTTCCCACCCGATGGCCTGTACTTTTGTGGGCCGTACTACGATGCCGAACACGACATTCCTGCCAGCGTGCCGGCACAAGACTGGCTGCCATGACCTGCATTGGCCTGCACGTTGACATTGCGCCGCCGAGACCCTGACTGCCCCCGCATGCCCCGCACCCGCATCAAGATCTGCGGCCTCACGCGTGAGACCGACGTCGACGACGCCATCGACGCCGGCGCCGACGCGCTGGGCTTCGTGCTTTACGCCAAGAGCCCGCGCCACGTGAGCCTGGCGCGCGCTGCCGCACTGGTGCAGCGGCTGCCGCCCTTCGTGACTCCGGTGCTGCTGCTGGTCAATGCATCACCGCATGAACTGCGCTGCGCCACCGAGGCCATCCCGCAGGCGCTGCTGCAGTTTCACGGCGACGAGACGCCCGAACAGTGCCACGCCGCAGCACGGCCCTACCTGCGTGCCGCGCGCATGGCACCGGGGCTTGATTTGTTAGACTTCGCGGCGCGTTTTGCCAGCGCACAGGCCTTGCTGCTTGACACCTTCGTCAGCGGCTACGGCGGCAGCGGAGAGGTCTTCGATTGGTCACAGATTCCACCAAGCGTGCCCCTTCCGGTCGTTTTGTCTGGTGGGTTGAATCCTGCCAACGTGACCGATGGGGTGCTCAGCGTCCGGCCCTGGGCCGTTGACGTGAGCTCCGGCGTGGAAATCAGCAAGGGCATCAAGAGTGGCCCGCTGATGCGCCGGTTTTGCAAGGCGGTGCGGGATGCCGACGAACGGCTGCATGCCTGAACGGCCACCCAGCGCGCTGCCTGCGCACCCAATCTGAAAGATCCCATGTCTGAATACAACCAACCCGATGCCCGCGGGCATTTCGGGCCCTACGGCGGTACCTTTGTCGCCGAGACGCTGGTGCATGCGCTGCACGAACTGGAAGACGCCTATGCGCGTTATCGCAACGACCCCGAGTTCGTGGCCGAGTTCAACCACGAACTGAAGCACTTTGTCGGCCGGCCCAGCCCGGTCTATCACGCAGCGCGCCTGAGCCGCGAAATCGGCGGCGCGCAGATCCACCTGAAACGCGAGGACCTGAACCACACCGGCGCGCACAAGGTCAACAACACCATCGGCCAGGCGCTGCTGGCGCGACGCATGGGCAAGCCGCGCGTGATCGCCGAG
>CAZUKT010000445.1:0-3699 GCA_964620975.1 uncultured Rubrivivax sp.
ACCCCCGGCGGCGGCCCCGCCGGCTGCGGCGCCACCGCAGCGCCAGCGCCCCGCCGAGCCCGACAAGCGCCAAGAGCGTGAAGATGACCGCAAGGGCCGCCCCGAGGCCCGGCCACAGGTGCGCGAGCGAGAAAACCAGCGCTGACGGCTGCTGGCCGACGGCGGGTGGCTATCGGCTGTCGGCTGTCGGCCATAGCCCCACAGCTCACGCCTCACGGCCGAAAGCGCAAGGCCAGCGGTCAACGCCGGCCTGTAGCCTGCCACGCCGCCAGCCTGCCTACTTCAGCAGCGGCCGCAACGCCGGCCACACATTGGCCAGCATGCGCGGGTGGGCTTCGGCCTTGGGGTGGATGCGGTCGGCCTGGAACCAGGCGTCGGCGTCGGGCACATCGGCCACGCCGGCCAGCAAGAACGGCACCAGTGCAGCGCCCTCGGCACGCGCCACGTTGCCAAACAGGGCGATGAAGCCTTCGCCGTAGGCGCGGCCATAGTTGGGGGGCACGGCAATGCCTGCCACCAGCACCCGCGCTCCGGCGGCCTTGCACAGCCGCGCCATGGCGGTCAGGTTGGCCTGGGTCATGTCCAGCGGCAGGCCACGCAGGGCGTCGTTGCCGCCCAGGGCCAGCACCACCACCTGGGGCTTGTGCTGTTGCAACAAGGCCGGCAGCCGTGAGCGCCCGCCCGAAGTGGTGTCGCCGCTGCTGCTGGCGTTGGCCACCTTCCACGCCAGCTTGTCTTGCGCCAGGCGCTGCTCCAGCAAAGCCACCCAGCCGCTGCCACGCGCCAGGCCGTATTCGGCCGAAAGGCTGTCTCCCACCACCAGCAGCGTTCGGCTTGCCCCCTGGGCCTGCACGGCCGCACCGGCGCCGCACAGAGCCACGCCCGCAAGCAGGCTAAAGTGCCGGCAGAACGCCCGCCGTGGCAGAGCAGAAAAGTCGATGTCGGAACCCATCATTGCAGTCCAGCGCGTCACCAAGCAGGTGGCGGATTCCACCGGGTCGCTGACCATTCTCCACGAGATCGATTTCGAGCTCAGTGCCCATGAGTCCGTGGCTATCGTGGGGGCTTCGGGCTCGGGCAAGAGCACGCTGCTTTCGATCATTGCGGGCCTGGACGTGCCCACCTCGGGCACCGTCAAGCTGGCTGGGGTCGACCTCTTCAGCCTGGACGAAGACCAGCGCGCGGCGGCAAGGTCGAGCAAGGTTGGTTTTGTCTTCCAGAGTTTCCAGCTGCTGGGCAATCTCACGGCGCTTGAAAACGTGATGCTGCCGCTGGAACTGGCGGGCCGCAGCGACGCCCGTGCAGCGGCCACCGACATGCTCACCCGCGTGGGCCTGGCCGAGCGCCTGGGCCACTACCCCAAGGTGCTGTCGGGCGGTGAACAACAGCGTGTGGCTCTGGCCCGCGCCTTTGTCGTCAAGCCCGCCGTGCTGCTGGCTGACGAGCCCACTGGCAGCCTTGACTTTGCCACCGGCGAAACCGTGATGGCGTTGATGTTTGACATGAACCGCGAAGCCGGCACAACCCTGGTGCTGGTCACCCACGACCGGGGCATTGCCACACGCTGCGACCGGCAACTGCGGATCGAAGCGGGCCGGTTGGTTTAGGGTGGCCGGGCCCTGGCCCTGGCTCTGGCCCTGGCCCTGGCCCTGGCCCTGGCTCAGGCCCTGATCTGTTGCCGCACCCGGCCTGCACAGCGCATGGCCTGTCGCTCACGCACATACCGGCTCGGCGCGCACGCGCAGGCGCTGCGCCAGCCGCAGCCGCCTCTCGTTCAGTCTGCGGGCGGCAGTGTGGGTTGGGCGTCTTGCCCTTGGTGATGGCGGTGGCGTGCGTTGGCAGCGTCGGCGCTGGTGGCCGTGTTGCGAAGGCGCTGCATCAGCCGGCCGGCTTCGGGGCTGCTTTCAGCGCCGCCTGCGGTGGCCGTTGTGCGTGCTGCCGCTGGCGACGGCGCGGGTGCCACCACGCGCCGGTGCAAGCCCCGCAACAACCACAGGCCCGACAGCAGCAGGGCGCCCACGCTGGCCAGGGTCCACACACGCACCTGCTGGTGCCGCGCCAGGCGCTGGTCGGCCGCCCGCAGCTGGTGGTGCCACACCACCGTGTGCACGGTGGCCACGGCCTGCCGCGCCGCTGTGGTGGCGTCTTGCACGGCACCCGGCAAGTCGCCGTCGGCCGTGGCGCTGGAGCCGGCCGAGCCTTGCAATGCAAGCAGCCGCCCCGTGGCCTGCAATGCCGTGTGCGTGCTGCTGGCCAGGCTGCGGTCGGCCAACGCTTGCGGGCTGGCGGCCAATGCGGCCAGCAGCCGCGTCTGGCGCGCCAGCGCCTGCTGTGTGGCGCTGGCCCCGGTGGGTGTGGCCGTGGCGGCGTTTGATGTGGCGTGTGCAGCGGCGGGTGCAGCGGTGTTTGCAGCGGCGTTTGCGTTGATGTTTGCATCGGCGGGTGCGGCGGGTGCGGCGGGTGCAGCGGCTGGGGCCGGCAGGCCATGGCCCCCGCTTGCGGCAGTGGCCCCGTTTGCTGCGTTCGCCACGTGGGTTGCGCTTGCCCCGGGCGCCAGCTGCAGGGCCAGCCGGGGCAGGCCCAGGGCGGCTTCGCGCAACGCAGCGGTGCCGGGTTCGGTGCTGGGCGCCCAGGCCACGGTCATCAGGTCCATCACCTGCAGCAACTGTTCCACACGCAGGCGGTGCGCCAGCTCGCTGGCGGCCACGCTGATGTTGCGGTGTTCTACCGCGCGGGCCAGTTGCCACCAGTCTTCAGACAGTGCTTGTGATTCTTCAAGCGGGCGCTGCCATGCCAGTGAGGTGAGTGTCTTGCCCAGTGTGCCCAGGCGGTGGTCCACGTCACCGGCGCGTTGCCGGCGCTGCGCTTCCCATTTGGCGCGGCCGCGCAGCACCTGCGTGGCCAGTTCGCCGTGGGCCAAGAGTGCGCGCTGCAGCGCCTGGGCCTCGCCCATGGGGTCCAGCGCGGCGCGTTCGTCGCGTGCGGCCTGAATGGCGTCGCCCTGGTAACGCAGCACTTCGGTCAGCGGCACCAGCACCAAGGCCGTGCCCACCGCGCTGAGCGCCAGGAACTTGAAGTGCACGCGGTGGCGGGGTGGGGTGTCGGGCATGGGCGGTGGCGCGGCGCAGCGCCAGCGGGCTGCGGGCACACCGGGTTATCGGCTGTGGCGCGCAGGGGCTTGAATGCCCGGGCCTGCCGGCGGGCGCGAGCCGCAGGCGCGTGCAACGGTCAGGCCAGCCGCTGGCCCGTGCCGGCGTCAAACAGATGCAACTGTGCCGGCGCCCACTGCAAGTGCACGGCGTCGCCCACACGCAGGCTCACATTGCCGGGCACACGGGCGGTGAGCCGGCCCAGCGCCGTGCTGGCGGTGAGGTAGGTCTCGGGGCCGGTGGGCTCGATCATGCTCAGCGTGCCGGGCAGGCCGGTGGCGGCCAGGGCCAGGTCTTCGGGCCGCAGGCCCACGGTCAGTGCCCAGGCGTTGGCGGCGGCATGGGCTTGCAGCGCGGTGCGTTGCGCGTCGGTCAGCGGCAGCGCCACGCCGTGTGCCTGCACCGCGCTGCCGTCATGGCTGGCGGCAAACAGGTTCATGGCCGGCGAGCCAATGAATTCGGCCACAAACAGCGTGGCCGGGCGCGTGTAGATGTCGGCCGGCGTGCCGAACTGCAGCACCACGCCGTCTTTCATGACCGCAATGCGGTC
>CAZUKT010000445.1:3737-4175 GCA_964620975.1 uncultured Rubrivivax sp.
GCCTCGACCTGGTCGTGCGTGACGTACACCGTGGTGGTGTGCGTGCGCTGGTGAAGCAGCTTGATCTCGGCGCGCATTTCCACGCGCAGCTTGGCGTCCAGGTTGGACAGCGGCTCGTCAAAGAGAAACAGCTTGGGGTCGCGCGCCAGGGCGCGTCCCATGGCCACACGCTGGCGCTGGCCGCCGCTGAGCGCACCGGGTTTGCGGCTGAGCAGGTGGCCGATCTGCAGCATGGCCGCCACCCGCTGCACGGCGGCGTCGCGCTGCGCCTTGGGCACCTTGCGCATCTCCAGCCCGAAGGCAATGTTCTGCGCCACGTTCATGTTGGGGTACAGCGCGTAGCTCTGGAACACCATGGCGATGTCGCGGTCCTTGGGCGGCAGCGGCGTGATGTCGCGCCCGCCCAGCAGGATGCGGCCGCTGCTGGGGTGGTCCAGC
>CAZUKT010000446.1:0-4172 GCA_964620975.1 uncultured Rubrivivax sp.
GGCGACCGCGTCCAGCACCGCGAGGTGCTTGGGGTGGCGGGCCATCAGCTTGCGCCGCAGCGCCAGCGGGTCCTGCTTCGTCGCGTGGGCGATCTCGTCGATGAAGCACTCAAGGTAGAAGGTGTTCTGGTTGAGGTTCACGCCGCGCCAGTAGCCCGGCGGCACATGCGGGTTGCGCATTGCATGCTCGATCTGTAGCGCCGGAAATCCATAGCCGAGCATCGACTGGCTACCTGCGGCGTTGAGGCCCTGGAAGACGCTCGCGTCGTGCCCGCCGCGCATGGCTTGGGGATTCATCCCGGCCCGTATCGACTGGCCCGAGATTCGCATGTGCAGCGCGGTCAGTTCGCCGCCAGCGTCCAGCCCGGCCGCCAGCCTGCACTGCGTGATGGGGTGGTACTGGCCATGCGCCATGTCTTCTTCGCGCGACCAGATCAGTTTCACGGCCACACCCGGCACCTGCTTTGCGATGAGAACCGCCTGGCGCACCCAGTCGTGCAGCGCCACGCGACGACCGAAACTGCCGCCGAGATGGAGTTTGTAGACCTCGCACTGCGCTGGCGGCAGGCCTGCTGCCGCCGCCGTCGCGGCCAGCGCCTCTTCGCCGTCCTGGGTCGCAGTCCAGACTTCGCAGCGCTCGGCAACGCGGCCGTGCGCCGGTGTGAACCGCGCAGTGGCGTTCAGCACCTCCATCGCGGCGTGGTGTTGGTAGGGGAAGGCATAGGTGGCTTCGAGCTTGCGTGGCGCACTGGCGATGGCCTCGCGGGCGTTGCCCTGGCTGTTGCCGACCATGGCTTGTGGGGCATCCAGGCCAGTTGCCAGCAGGGCTGCGATGTCGCTCTGTTGCACCTTGGCGTGCGGGCCGAGGTCCCACTCGATGGGCAGTGCGTCCAAAGCCCTCTTGGCTCGCCACCAGGTGTCTGCAACGACGGCGACCGCGGTTTCGCCCACCGCAAGCACGCGCTTCACGCCAGGCATCGCGGCCACCGCAGCGCCGTCAAATTGCTTGAGCTTGCCGCCAAACACCGGGCAGTCCCGGATCGCTGCATTCAGCATGCCCGGCCATTGCAGGTCGGTGCCATAGACCTGCCCGCCGTTGGTCTTGTCCACGGTGTCGAGCCGCGCCATGCGTTGGCCCGCGATCTTCCAGTCCTTGGGATCCTTTAGTGCGATCTCCGTCGGCGGCGTGAGCCTGGCCGCTGCTGCGGCCACCTTGCCGTAGGTGGTGCGGCGCATGGAGCTGGAATGCGCAATGACGCCGGCCGCCACATGGCACCCAGATACGGGCACGCCCCACTCGTTGGCGGCCGCCTGCATCAACATCAAACGCGCGGCAGCGCCGCCCTTGCGCACAGACTCGTGGGAGCGTCGGATGCCCTCGCTGCCGCCGGTTTCGAAGCTGCCCCAGGGCCGTTTGCGAGCCAGGCTCTGCCCCGGCGTCGGGTACTCGGTACTGACGCGCGCCCAGTCGCACTCCAACTCCTCGGCCACCAGTTGCGCCAAGCCGGTGAGCGTGCCCTGGCCCATCTCCGTGCGCGCGATGCGGATCACGACCCTTTCGTCGGCATGCACCACAACCCAGGCATTGATCTCAGGCGTGGGTCCGGCGGCCTGCGCTTGCGCATCGAACGGGATCGAAAAGCCCAGTACAAACGATCCGGCCGCCGAGCCGGCAACGACGGTGCCCAAGAAATCGCGCCGCGACAGGCCCGGGCTCATGGCGCGCGCCGCTGGATGTGCACGATGTCCAGACCGGCGGCGCCTGTGTCGCCAGCTGCCAGCTTGATCGCGGCGCGCACCCGGTTGTAGGTGCCACAGCGGCAGATGTTGGTGATGCCGGCATCGATTTCGGCGTCGCTCGGTCGGGGTTTGTCCTTCAGCAGCGCTGCGGCGGCCATCAGCATGCCGCTTTGGCAATAGCCGCATTGCGGCACGTCCAGGGCTATCCAGGCCTTTTGCAAGGCCTGTCCACCGGCAGACGCGAGTCCTTCGATGGTGGTCACCTGCTGTGTCGCCGCAACGGCCGATACCGGAATCACACAAGAGCGCACCGGCACCCCGTCAATGTGTACCGTGCAGGCACCACATTGCGCCACGCCGCAGCCGTACTTGGTGCCGGTCAGGCCAAGCTGCTCGCGCAGCACCCACAACAAGGGGGTGTCGGGCTCAGCGTCGTGCTCGCGCACCCGGCCGTTGACAAGCAGTCGCGTCATGACCTCATACCGCCTTCTCCTGCCCCACTGGCTCTGTGTCGGCATAGATCGTCAAGCCCTTCAACGACCGCGCCGGCGCCGGGAAAAACAAGCTCGCCACATAGCCGATGACGATGCACAGCAGGATCGAGATGGCGAGATAGAAATAGGGGTGCACCAGGTTCATCGTCCACGCGATGGTGGTCAACACGATGCTGGCCGCGATGCCGATGGCCACACCGGGTGAATTGGCGCGGCGCGTGAACATGCCCAGCGTGTAGGCGCCGGCAAAGCCACCGCCCAGCAGCCCGGCCAGTTCAATGGAAACGTCGAACAGCGAGTGGATGTCGTAGCGCGACAGCAGCAGCGCCGCTGCGATGCCCACCAGCCCGGCCGCCACCGTCATCACCTCGGCAAACAGCACGCTCTGCTTGGGCGTCGGGTTCCTTGCCAACTTCTCGTAGAAGTCCACGCTGGCCAGCGTGGCGACACTGTTGATGATGCTCGACAGCGTGGACATGGCGGCGGCGAAGATGCCCGCGATGATCAGGCCGGTGACGCCCATCGGCAGCTCGGCGGCGATGAACAGCGGGAACGTGGCGTCTATCGACAGCAGCGGGTTCATGCGTTCGGGGTGCGACTTGTAGTAGACGTAGAGCGCGGTGCCTATGGTGTAGAACATGAAGCCGCCCGGGATCATGATCAGGCCGAAGGCCCAGATCGACCGGCCCGCGTCCTTGTCCGACTTGGTCGACAACACGCGCTGCATCAGTACCTGGTCCTTGGGGAAGGTCAGCACCACGTCGAACACGACCAGGAAGATGAAGCCCCAGACGGTGGCCTTGGTGAGGTCGAAGCTGAAGTCAAAGAGCTTGGTCTTGTTCTCGGCCGCCGCCACCTGCATGAACTCGGACATGCCGCCATTGAGCTGCACGATGCAAAAGCCGATGGCAAACAGCGCGCCGCCAAACATCACGAAGACCTGCACGAAGTCGGTCCAGAGCACCGCCTTCATGCCGCCCAGCGCGGTGTACAGGATGGTCACCCCGCCCATGAGGATGACGCTCCAAACGACGTCCAGCCCGGTGATGGTGGCAATGGCCAGCGCGGGCAGGAACAACACCACGCTCATGCGGCTGCCGATCTGCATCACGATGGCCAGTGCGCTGGCCAGCATGCGGATGCCCGGATGAAAGCGTGTCTCCAGATAGGAGAACACGCTCATCAAATCAAGCCGGCGCAGCAGCGGCACGACCCAGGTGGCAACGAAGATCAGGCCGATCACGGCCACCAGGTTGTTCGTCAGGTATTGCCAGTTGGTCTCGAAGGCCTTGGCCGGTATGGCGATGTAGCTGATGGAGCTGGTGTTGGTGGCGTACAGGCTGACACCGGCGGCCCAGAACGGGATGCTGCGCCCGCCGACGAAAAAGTCTGCCGTGGAGTCGCGCCTTTCGCGGAGGTAGTAATACAAGCCTATGCCCAGCATCGCGGCAAGGTAGACGGCGATGACGATCCAGTCCAGCCACTTCAGCAGCAGCTTGGCGGCTTCGATCTCGGCAAAAGCAAACCCGGCATGCCGGCCGTCGGGTGTGGCGTTTTCCCAGATCACACCGTTGCGCCAGGCGGCGCTGGTGCGGGCCTGCACCGCAGGGGCGACGCTGTCGGCCTGCGTGGCCCAGGCGCTGGTGATGGTGTGAAACGTCATCAGCTGCGGCGCCGCGCCCAGCGGCTGCACCGGACGCAGCTCGAACTCGAACAGCGCCTCGCCGCGCACCGAACCCGCGAGCTGCATCACGTCGGGTTGCGCGAGCCGCAACGACCACGGACCGCTGCGCACATCCAGCGTGGTGGCCGACGCGCCCGCATCCCAGCCCTCGCGATTGAGCCGCTCCTGATGGAGAAAGCGCCCCGTCTTCACATCGAGCAGCGCCATGTGCGCGAGGTAGATTTGCACGCCGCCGGGGCGGTCCGCCGCGCGGC
>CAZUKT010000447.1:0-3159 GCA_964620975.1 uncultured Rubrivivax sp.
GGGGAAGCTGGCGCCGGTGCTCGCGGCCAGCGACTTTCAATGTGAGTGTCGCGAGCCGCGGAGCCTGCCCAACCCGATGCTGTCGTTTGACGAGCTGGCCTGCGGCTACCCAGCCCCCAAGGCCGCCGATGGCGACCTGCCCCCCGAGGGGGCGATGCCCGGCTCCGGGCGGCCGGGCGCCGGGCAGCCCAACGCCATCGTCAAGGGCTTCAGCCGCAGCGTGCTGGCGGGCCAGCGCATCGGCATCCTGGGGGCCAACGGCCAGGGCAAGTCCACACTGGTCAAGACCATCGCCAAGGCGCTGGCGCCGCTGGGCGGCACCACCACCGAAGGCAGGGGCCTGGTCATAGGCTACTTTGCGCAGCAAGAGCTTGACGTGTTGAGCATGGACGACGGCCCGCTGATGCACATGGTGCGCCTGGCGCGCGACGTGGGCCCGGCCGCACGCGAGCAAGAGCTGCGTGACTTTCTCGGCCGCTTTCGCTTCACCGGCGACATGGTGCAGCAGGCCGTGGGCAGCCTGAGCGGCGGCGAAAAGGCCCGCCTGGTGCTGGCCATGCTGGTGTGGCAGCGCCCCAACCTGCTGCTGATGGACGAGCCCACCAACCACCTGGACCTGACCACGCGTGAGGCGCTGTCGATGGCGCTGAACGAATTTGAAGGCACGGTGATGCTGGTCAGCCACGACCGCGCGCTGCTGCGCGAGACTTGCGACGAGTTCTGGCTTGTGGCACGCGGCCGTGTCGAGCCCTTTGACGGCGACCTGGACGACTACCAGAAGTGGCTGCTTGAGGTGTCGCGCGCGTCGGCACGCGGCCAGCCGCTGCCCGACCCGCCCAAGGCGGCCGTGGTGGACGCACCGTCGCCTTCACCCACGCCGGCGGCCAAAGGCAACGCAGCGCCCCGGCCCCCCGCATCCAAGCCGGGTGGCGGGCCAGCTGCCGCGCTGGCGCCCGCGTCATCGGCATCGCGAGAAGACCGCAGGAACGCCAAGCAGGCGCGCATCAAGCAGTCAGACGCCACGCGCCCGCTGCGCGTCGAGCTGCAACGCATCGACGACCGCCTGCCGGCCCTGGCAGCTGAAAAAGCCAGGCTCGAAGCGCGCCTGGCCGCACCCGGCGCCAGCGCCGAGGCCTATGCAGACCTGGGGCGCGACCTGGCGCATGTGGGCGCCGAAACTGCCATGCTGGAAGAGCGCTGGCTGGAACTGCAGGCCGAACTTGAAGGCTTGAAGGCTTGAAGGCTTGAAGGCTTGAAGGCTTGAAGGCTTGAAGGCCTGACGGCCTGACGGCCTGACGGCCTGACGGCCTGGGCCTGGGCCTGGGTCTGGGCCGCACCCGCGCGGCTCAGCGCCCATCACAAACGCCCACGCGCTGCACGGCCTCGGCCACAAGCCCCTGCGGGCATCTGGCAATTACATTGCACACAATTTAATTGTGAATAACAATTTGGCCATGCCACACAAAGCCGCTCTCAAGCCCACCTGGCTGGCGCTGGACCACCAGCTCTGTTTTGCGCTGTATTCGGCGTCGCTGGCCATGACCAAGCTGTACAAGCCGCTGCTGGCGCCGCTGGGCCTGACCTACCCCCAGTATCTGGTGATGCTGGTGCTGTGGGAAGGCGATGGCCCGACCGTGTCACAAGTGGGCGAACGCCTGGCGCTTGACTCGGGCACGCTCACACCATTGCTCAAGCGGCTGCAAACGGCCGGCCTGATCCAGCGCCAACGCGACAGTGCCGACGAACGGCGTGTGCTGCTGCAGCTGACACCACAGGGCCGTGCGCTCCGCTCGCGTGCGCTGGCGGTGCCGCCGCAGGTGGCGCAGGCGTCGGGCTGCGAGTTGTCTGAACTTGGCGCCCTCACCGCCAGGCTGCGCACGCTGCGCCAGCAGATCAACACCAGCACGGCACGGCCGGCTTGAAGTGCAGTTGCAAGCCACTTTCCACCCCAACCCTGACCCAACCCCTTCGAAAGAGAGTCTGACCATGGCCATCGACAAAGCCGTCTACACCGCCCACGCCACCTCCACCGGCGGCCGCACCGGCAGCACGCAGTCTTCCGACGGCGCCATACAGCTTGCGCTGGTGACACCCAAGGAACTGGGCGGTGCGGGCGGCGCGGGCACCAACCCCGAGCAACTGTTTGCCGCAGGTTATTCGGCCTGTTTCATCGGCGCCATGAAGGCCGTGGCGGCACGGCAGAAGATTGCGCTGCCGGCCGACGTGTCCATTGCCGCCAGCGTTGCCATCGGCCCCATGACCGGCAAACCCGGCGCCTTTGGCATTGCGGTGACCATGGCCGTCAGCGTGCCCGGCATGGACCGCGCCGCCACCGAAGCGCTGGTGGCCGCCGCGCACGAGGTCTGCCCCTACAGCAACGCCACACGCGGCAATATCGACGTGGCACTGTCGGTGGTCTGACGCACCCCAGGCCACCGGCCCTGCGGTCTGCGGGCGCCAAGGAAGTGGCAACCTGCGGCGGTGTCAGGCGCCTGCGCCGCCGCAGATCAAACGCAGCAGCAGCAGCACCCGCGCCTGGGCCGGTGTGGCGTCGCCCGCCGAAGGCAGTGCGTCTGCCGGTGCCCCCACCACGCCACCGGCCACGCAGCGCGACGCGCGCAGCACGTCAACCCCTTGCTGCTGGGCCCGGCGTGCCGCCGCCAGCAGCGACGCGTGCACGCTGCCATTGCCGGTGCCGGCCAGCACGATGCCCTTGGCGCCGGCCGCCACCAGCGCGTCAAGCGTGGCACCCCGCGCACCGGCATGGCTGGTGATGATGTCCACCGTGGGCCATTTGGCCGGGTCGGTGTGCAGCACGGCTGCAAACGCGGGTGCGCTGACCGGCCAGTCGCGCAAGCAGCGCAGCCCCCCGTCTTGCACCAGCGCCACCGGCCCGGCGTCGCCACTGCCAAAGGCATCGACCCGGTATCCGTGCAGCTTGCGCAAGTCGTTGCCGGCATGCACCACACCCGCCAGCACCGCCAGCACACCGCAGGCACCAGCCGTACCGGCGGCCAGCAGCACGGCGTCCACCAGGTTCTGTGGCCCGTCGGGTGAAGGCGCCGTGGCCGGCCGCATGGCTGCGGTCAACACCACGGGCTTGGCGGCGTTCACCGTGTGATGCAGGAAGTAGGCCGTTTCCTCCAGAGTGTCGGTGCC
>CAZUKT010000447.1:3169-4163 GCA_964620975.1 uncultured Rubrivivax sp.
CCCCATGTTTTTAGCCTCCAGCGCGACGCAGATCCGGACGGCGTTCAGCAGGTTGCGCGGACCGTCGAAGTCATGCTCCGATGCATTGCGCTGGGCACCGATCAAGACGATCGGCTTTTCGCTCCTGACGGTGAGATCGAGGAAATAGGCTGTCTCCTCCAGAGTGTCGGTGCCGTGGGTCACCACCACGCCGGCCACTTCGGGCCGCGCCAGATGGTGGCTGACGGCGCGTGCCAGCCGCACCCAGGTGGCATGGTCCATGTCGCAGCTGTCCATCTGCGCCAACGACTCTGCCTGCAAGCGTGCACCCGCCAAGGCCGGCACGGCCGCCAGCAAGTCGGCCACGGGCAGCGCGCCAGCGGTGTAGCCGGTCAGGTCCTGCGGCCGCGCCGCCGTGCCGGCGATGGTGCCCCCCGTGCCGATGACCACGACGATGCCCGGCGAGCTTTGCATTTGTGCGCTTTCTGGATGAAAATACAGTTACTGGATAAACAGCCAGCCACCCAAGCGCCCGGCCCAGCGGCGCCAAGGAAACCAAACCATGGATGAAAGCCCCAAGCTCACCGCCCGCCAGCAGCAGATCCTGGATCTGGTGCAAAGCACGATAGAGCGCACAGGCTCCCCGCCCACGCGTGCCGAGATCGCTGCTGAACTGGGCTTCAAGTCACCCAACGCGGCCGAAGAACACTTGCAAGCCCTGGCCCGCAAGGGCGTGATTGAACTGCTCGGCGGCACATCGCGCGGCATCCGTCTCAAGTCTGACACATTGCGTGCACTGAACGAGGCCCGCCTCAGCCAGTACGGCAAGCAGTACAGCCTGCCGTTGCCGCACCTGGCCCAGCTGACGCTGCCGCTGGTGGGGCGCGTGGCGGCCGGCAGCCCCATCCTGGCGCAGGAACACGTGGACCAGACCTACCTGATGGAAGCCGCCATGTTCCAGCGCCGGCCCGACTACCTGCTCAAGGTGCGCGGCATGAGCATGCGCGATGCCGGC
>CAZUKT010000448.1:0-3811 GCA_964620975.1 uncultured Rubrivivax sp.
GCGACCTGGGCGCGCGCAAAGGCGATGGCCTGCCGGGTGCAGAATTCGACCAGCTCCTTTACCCAGGCCGGGCGTTCATAGAGATCCATCAGCAGGGTGCTGACCCCGCGCAAATCTGCGGCTTCCGCCAGGCCGCCTTCGGCCAGCATCTGTGCTTCGGCAGCGTGCACGCTGGCCAGCACCGGGATGCGGCCGGCGTCGTCAAAGTAGATGCCGATGGACAGGTTGACCTTGTCCTTGCGAGGATCTTTCTGAAAGGCCTCGTTGAGGCTCAGGATGGGGTCGCCGGCATAGGGCTCGATGTGGCTGAACATGGTGCGTGTGATTTGGCGTGGGGGCGGTCAATGCGGCAGGGCGGACGGCGTTCAGGCCGCGGGTGCGGCCAAGGCCTTTTGAATGTCCTTGCGCAACGACTCGGGGGTGTCGTTGGGGGCGTAGCGCTTGAGCACCCGGCCGTCGCGGCCGACCAGGAATTTGGTGAAGTTCCACTTCACGCCTTCGCTGCCCAGCAGGCCGGGTGCCTGCGCCTTGAGCCACTTCCACAGCGGGTGGGCTTGTGCGCCGTTGACCTGCACCTTGCCCATCATGGGGAAGCTCACGCCGTAGTTGAGCTGGCAAAACGACGCGATGTCGTCGTTGGCGCCGGGGTCCTGGCTGCCGAATTCATTGCTCGGGAACCCCACGATCACCAGGCCCTGCTCGCGGTAGTCGGCCCACAGCTTTTCAAGCCCCGCAAACTGCGGCGTGAAGCCGCAGGCGCTGGCGGTGTTGACGATGAGCAGCACCTTGCCGCGTTGTGACGCCAGTTGTGCCGGCTGGCCGGTGATGGAAAGGGCTTCAAAGTCGTAGACGCTGGGGGTGGCCATGGCGGGCTCCTGCTCACGGGGTTGACGAGGCCGGCGGATGTTAGGGCAACGCTGCAGTGGGGCACCGCCGCGCGCACCTGCCACCACAGTTGCGGGCTGGCACGCGTTGACAGCCGGCAGCCCGGGGCCCCACCATCGCCGCCAATATGCCCAACGTCTTTCGCATCGCCCTGCTCGGCTTCAGTGACTTTGAGCGCAAGACCCTGGCGTCGTGTTTTCGCCTGGCCGCCAACCGCAACCCGCGCTACGACCTGGTGCAGATGCTCACCGACGCCGACTACTTGGTCGCCGATGCCGACCACGCGCCGTCGGTGCAACTGGTGGTGGCCACCGAGCGCCTGGCCGAGTCGGTGTTCATTGGTGCGCGGGCGCCCCTGGGCGCCACCGCCTGGACGTCGCGGCCCATAGACCCCATGCACGTGATGCGTGAACTGGACAGCATCGTGGCTGGCACGGGTGTGGCCCTGCCACCGGCCATGGCACCGCTGTTGCCCGCCGGGCCTGAAGGTCCAGGCGCGGCTGCACCCGAGACTGCGGTTGACGTGGGCCTTGACATCGGCCTGGGCGCCGCCCCAGCGCCAACCCCCACCACCACGCCAGTGCCCCGGTCACCGGCGGCCGCAGCGGCACGGCGCCAAAGGCCAGCAGCGTCGCCGGCAGCCGCATTGGCGCCCGCCACACCGCCGGCACCGCCCCCCCCGCCCCGTGCCCTGCTGGTGGACGACAGCGAAATCGCGTTGCGCTTTCTCGAGTCGCGCCTGGAGCGTTGGGGCATGGTGACCGACCGTGCGGCCACCAGCAGCAAGGCCATCGAGCTGCTGGCACGGCGCGACTACGACTTTGTCTTCCTTGACATGGAACTCGGCCCCGGCAGCGACATGGACGGCCTGGCGCTGTGCCAGCACATCAAGCGCAACCAGTCTGCGGGCGCGGCCATCGGTTCTTCAGTGTTCATTGTCTCGGCGCACCAGACCGAGTTGGACCGCGTGCGCGGCAGCCTGGCCGGCTGCGACGCCTACCTGGGCAAGCCGCTGCAAGAGGTAGACCTGCAGCGGCTGCTGCTGCGGCACGGGCTCAAGCCACAGCCGGCCGTGCGCGACACGGCACCGCCCCCTTGACGCGCTGAACAAACCTCAGGCGCGTGCAGACCTCAGGCGCGCGCAGACAGCAGCGTGGCGCCCACGATCAGCGCGCCGCCCAAGGCCAGCGGCAGCGTCAGCACACCGGCGCCCAGCAGCACGGCACTGATGGACGCGAACAGCACCTCGGTGATCATGACCACCGCCGTCACGTTGGCCGGCAGTCGCGACGCGCCGTACTGCAGCGCCATGTTGCCGATCAAGAATGCCGCACCCATGGCCAGGCCGCCCAGCAACCATCCGGTGGCGGGCGCCGGGATGCCCGGCACCAGGCCCTGTGCAGCCAGCACGGCCGCCAACACGCCGGCCACCACGGTGCCGCCCAGGAACATGGCCAGCGCCCGCGCCGCCTCGGGCTGGTGGGCCTCTCGCCGCAGCATCACGTTGTTCAGCGCAAAGGTGAAGCCGCCCACCACGCCCAGGGCCTCGGCCAGGGTGCGCGGCAGTGGCAGGCCGCCTTCGGCCGGCCACAACACAATGGCCGCACCCAGCAGCGCCAGGGCGACACGCGCCATGGCGCTTCGGGTGATGCGCTCACCCAGCAGCAGCCGGGCCAGCAGCACGGCCCAAATAGGCATCAGATAGAAAAGCAGCACCACGCGCACCACGTCGCCTACTGTCACGCCCCAGTTGAAGGTGGCGTTGGTGGTGCCCGATGCCAGCACCAGCACCCACAGCGTGCGTGTGCGTGCCAGTTCGCCCCAGGCCCGTGGCCGCCACAGCGTGATGGCCACCACCGCCAGTGCGTAGATCAGCACCGTGGCCCACAGGGGGTGCAGGCCCAGGCCCTGCAATTGCCTGAAGGGCCACCACGACAGGCCCCAGACAAAGGCGTTCAGCGTCAGTGCCAGCACCGCCAGCCCCGCGCCGCTTGGCGCGCTGCCGGCGCCGCCGTCAGTGGCCATCGGTGCGGGCAATGGCCAGCAGCCGCTCGACCTCTTCGTGGTGGTCCACCAGGTTGCGCTGGTGCCAGCGGCGTATTACTTCCATCACCACGGCCACCATGGTGCCCAGCACGGCAATGGCCACAAACACCGACAAGCCGAACTTGGTGAGGCCGGCGTAAAACGCGCCCAGGCCCAGGATGCAGGCCTGCTCGTCGCAGCTCTGCACGGCACTGGAGCGCGCGGCGCCCATGGGGTTGTGCGCGCGGTGCTGCAGCAGCGCGTTCATGGGCACGATGAGGTAGCCACACAGGCCACCCAGCAACACCAGGAAGGGTGCGGCCACCCAGACGTTGGTGATGACGTTCAGGCCGATCATCAACACGCCCACCGCTATGGCCAGCGGGATGACCCCCGTGGCGCGGTCGAGCCGCGTCGTCATGGACGCCACCACCGCGCCCGCCACCGAGCCGATGATGACCACGCCCACCAGGCTGGACGCCTGCGCCGTGCTGTAGCCCAGCGCAGCGGCAGCCCACGCAAACACGATGAGCCGCAGGTTGCCAAACACGCCCCACAGCAGCGTGGTGGTGGCCAGCGAGATCTGCCCCAGCTTGTCGGCCCACAGGCGTGCATTGCAGTGCGAGAAGTCGCGCACAAAGCTGGCCACGTTGCCGGCCAGCGGCTGCAGCGGCGCGCTGGTGCGCGGGATGTACAGGTTGAAGATCGTGGCGATGAGGTACAGCGACACGATGGACGCAATGGCCGCTTCGGGTGCGGTGTCTATCGATGTCTGGATCATGGGCAGGTCCAGCGCCAGCAGCATGTTTGCCGCTCTGGGCCCGATGAGCACGCCGCCCAGCACCACGCCCAGGATGATGGACGCCACCGTGAGGCCTTCTATCCAGCCATTGCCCTTGAC
>CAZUKT010000448.1:3821-4145 GCA_964620975.1 uncultured Rubrivivax sp.
CGGCGGCAGCAGCTCGGTGAGGATGCCGTACTTGGCCGGCGAGTAAGCCGCCGCGCCCAGCCCCACCACGGCATAGGCCAGCAGCGGGTGGCCGCCAAACAGCATCAGCAGGCAGCCCACCACCTTGATGCTGTTGGCGATGAACATGACCTTGCCCTTGGGCAAGGCGTCGGCAAAGGCGCCCACAAACGGCGCCAGAACCACGTAGAACAGCGCAAACATCGGCGCCAGTGCGGGGGTCTGCCAAGCGGGTGCCTGGCTGATGCGCAACAGTTCGACGGCGGCCACGAGCAGCGCGTTATCAGCCAGCGAGCTGAAGAACTG
>CAZUKT010000449.1:0-4119 GCA_964620975.1 uncultured Rubrivivax sp.
CGGGCGCAATCTGGCGTCCCGCTCGGGCACGCCGGATTAACTCTCACACTCTGAGGCCCAAACATGACCCACAAGACCTACAACGTGCTCTTTGTGTGCACCGGCAATTCGGCGCGCTCCATCCTGGCCGAGGCCCTGATGAACGACCTGGGCCGCGCAAAAGGCTTCACGGCCTTTTCGGCCGGAAGCCACCCCAAGGGCAGCGTCCACCCCTGGGCACTGAAGACCCTGGCGCAACACCAGCTCCCCACCGACGGCTACCGCAGCAAGGGCTGGGAAGAGTTCGCCACGGCCGATGCCCCAGCGCTGGACTTTGTGTTCACGGTGTGTGACCAGGCCGCCGGAGAGGTCTGCCCGGTGTGGCCAGGCCAGCCGATGACGGCGCACTGGGGCGCACCCGACCCGGCGGCTGTGGAAGGCGCGGACGCGGCCATCGAGAAGGCATTTCTCGACACCCTCATCACGATGAAGCGCCGCATCGAGCTGATGCTGTCGCTGCCGATGGCCAGCCTCGACAAACTCGCCATCCAGCGCGAAGTCAGCGACATCGGGAAGCAGTGAAGCCATGACCACCAACGTCCTCATCCTGTGCACACACAACTCGGCGCGCAGCGTGCTGAGCGAAGGCATGCTCAACCACTGGGCCGGCAAGCTGGGCCGCGATGTCCGTGCCTACAGTGCCGGCAGCGCGCCCAGCGGCCGCATCAACCCCCATGCCCTGGCGGCGCTGGGCAACGCCGGCGTGGATGTGAGCGACGTGCGCAGCAAGAGCTGGGACGAGTTCACCGCGCCGGGCGCACCGCAGATGCGCATCGTCATCACGGTCTGCGACAGCGCTGCCGCCGAGACCTGCCCCTACTGGCCGGGCAGCCCGGTCAAGGTGCACTGGGGTTACCCGGACCCGTCCAACGCACCACCGGACCAGAAGGCCCAGGCCTTTGAGCTGACCCGCCAGGCCATCGGCTACCGGATGCTGCAGTTGCTGGCGCTGCCGATCGAGTCGATGAGCAATGCCGAATTGCAGGCGGCGCTGCAAGACGCCTACAAGAGCTGAACATGCGTTCTGACCTTCAGAGGCGGCTCTTCGCCGAACTGCTGGGTACGGCGCTGCTGCTGGCCATCGTCATCGGCTCGGGCATCATGGCCGAGCGCCTGTCGGGCGGCAACGTGGCCGTCGCACTGCTGGCCAACACGCTGGCCACCGTGGGCGGCCTCTACATCCTCATTGAAGTGCTGGGCCCGGTGAGTGGCGCGCACTTCAACCCGGCTGTGTCGCTGGTGCTGGCGCTGCGTGGCGCACTGCCCCGCTCGTTGCTTGCGCCCTACGTGGTGGCTCAGCTGGCTGGCGCCGTGCTGGGAGCCTGGCTTGCGCATGCCATGTTCGACGCCACGCTGCTGCAGTTGTCCACCAAGCTGCGCGGTGGCACCGGCCAGTGGATTGCCGAAGCCGTGGCCACGGCCGGCCTGCTGCTGGTCATCTTGCGTGCGCCTGCGCCGCGTGTCGCCGCCATGGTGGCGTGTTACATCGGGGCTGCGTACTGGTTCACGGCATCGACGTCGTTTGCGAATCCGGCTGCGGCCTTTGGGCGCATGTTCAGCGACAGCTTTGCCGGCATCTCGCCAGCCAGCGTGCCGGGCTTTGTTGCTGCGCAGCTGGTGGGTGCCGGCATCGGTGCCCTCATTCACAGAGGGCTTGACGCTTGACCCGAATCAACGGGCACGCCTGCCTGCTGGCGCACCATGCACTT
The DNA here is from genome assembly GCA_964620975.1 of uncultured Rubrivivax sp. Lineage (GTDB taxonomy): Bacteria > Pseudomonadota > Gammaproteobacteria > Burkholderiales > Burkholderiaceae_C > Rubrivivax. The sequence goes on from CAZUKT010000449.1 coordinate 1,749, forward strand.
GAAGCCAAGGGATCCCATGTACAAGCTTGAAATTTTCGAACCCGCCATGTGCTGCCCCACTGGCGTCTGCGGGGTCAGCATCGACCCTGTGCTCGTGCAGTTCAACGCCGACCTGCAGGCGCTAACGGCCAGCGGCGTTGAGGTGGTACGCCACAGCCTCAGCCATGACGCGGCCGCATTCGCCGCCAACGCCGACGTCGTCAAGGAAATGCAGGCCGGCATGGACCGGTTGCCGGTGGTGACCGTGGATGGCCGCATCGTCTCCACCGGCATCTATCCGTCGCGTGCGCAACTGATGCAAAAACTCGGCGCGCCCGAGCCGGCTGCCGACAAGCCCAAAGTCAAACTGGGCGACTGCGGATGTGCCCCCGGCAAGTGCTGCTGACCGCAGCATGACGCTGCCGGCGCTGGACACCCGCTACGCCTTCTTCACCGGCAAGGGCGGCGTCGGCAAGACATCGCTGGCCTGCGCCAGCGCCGTGCGCCTGGCCGAGCAGGGCCAGCGGGTGCTGCTCGTGAGTACCGACCCGGCATCCAACCTCGACGAGGTTCTGGAAACACCGCTGTCCACCTTGCCCACGGCGGTGGCTGGCGTGCCGGGGCTCTTTGCACTGAACGTGGACCCGGAAGCTGCGGCAGCGGCCTATCGCGAACGCATGGTGGGCCCCTACCGAGGCATCCTGCCCGACGCGGCCATCCGCAGCATGGAAGAGCAGTTCTCTGGCGGCTGCACGGTGGAGATTGCGGCGTTTGACGCCTTTGCCGAACTGCTGGCGGGCGGCAGCCATGCACGTGACTTCAAGCACGTGGTGTTCGACACCGCACCCACGGGCCACACCTTGCGCCTGTTGACGCTGCCGTCGGCCTGGAACGCTTTCTTGTCCACCAACACCACGGGCAGTTCCTGCCTGGGGCCACTGGCTGGCCTGGAGAAGAACAAGGCCACCTACGCGGCGGCCGTGGCCTCACTGACCGACCCGACGCAGACCACGGTGGTGCTGGTGGCTCGCCCAGAAACTGCGGCCCTGCGTGAAGCCGAACGCACACGCCATGAATTGGCTGAACTCGGCGTGCAGCGCCAGGTGCTGGCGTTGAATGGCGTGTTCAGCGCGCTGGGCAGCGATGACGCAGTGGCCATGGCCATGGCCAGTCGTCATGCCGCCGCCACGGCTTCAATGCCGCCTGCATTGGCCGCACTCGTGCGCACCGAGACCGGCTTCATCCCGCGCGGTTTGGTCGGCTTGGATTCACTGCGCGCCTTCCTGCACCCGGGCAGTGTGCAGGCCCCATCGGCACCACCGGCAGTGCCACACGCACTGCCACCGGGCCTGGGCGCCATCGTCCGCGACATCGAATCCGTGGGCCATGGCTTGGTGATGACCATGGGCAAGGGCGGTGTCGGCAAGACCACCGTGGCCGCTGCGGTCGCCGTGGTGCTGGCCCAGCGTGGGCACAAGGTGCTGCTGTCCACCACCGACCCGGCGGCACACGTCGCCTGGGCACTGGGCGAAGATGTTGTGAACCTGACCGTGCAACGCATCGACCCGGCCGCTGAAGTTGGCCGCTACCGGCAAGAGGTGCTGGCCAAGGCAGGTGCCGGCCTGGACGCCGCAGCACGTGCCATGCTGGAAGAAGACCTCCGCTCGCCCTGCACAGAAGAGATTGCCGTCTTCCGCGCGTTCGCAGAGACGGTCGACCAGGCCCGTGAATCCTTCGTGGTGCTGGACACCGCACCCACTGGCCACACCGTCTTGCTGATGGACTCGGCCGAGGCCTACCACCGCGAAGTCAGCCGCACACAAGGTGACATGCCGGCGTCGGTGCGCAGCCTGTTGCCTCGACTGCGCGACCCGGCTTTCACGCGCATTCTCATCGTCACGCTCGCAGAGGCGACGCCGGTGCACGAGGCCGAGCGCCTGCAACAAGACCTGCGGCGGGCTCAGATCGAACCCTATGCCTGGGTCATCAACCAGAGTCTGCTGGCCAGCGCAAGCCTGGACCCGATGCTGGCGCAACGAGGCGACTACGAATTGCCGTACATCGACCGCGTCTGGAAGACGGCCTCGCGGCGTTGCGCCCTCATCCCCTGGCAACTCAGCGCGCCGGTAGGCGCCGCAGCCTTGAGCCGCCTTGCCAGTGGCGGGGCTCCGCTCGAAGCCGTCCCTGAAGCCGGCCTCGCTGGTGCCACAAGCGCTGAGGCTTCGAGCGATGCACCCTTGGCAGCCTAGCCCCGGTAGGTGGCTGTCTTGCCCACCGTGGCCACGTAGCTGCGGCTGCTGATGGTGTCCACAAACACCCACTCCCCCTTGGCCTCGGTGGCGGTGAAGCTCATCACCAGGTAGCCGCGCCGCGAAGGGTCAAGCCAGTTCAG
>CAZUKT010000450.1:0-4111 GCA_964620975.1 uncultured Rubrivivax sp.
GTGGTCATGGTGTGCGGCGATGTGATGACCATGCCCGGCCTGCCCAAGGTGCCGTCGGCCGAACGGATTGACATCGATTCACAGGGCCGCATCGTCGGCTTGTCCTGAAGCACAACCCGGAGCCAAGCCATGGCAGGCCACACCGCGCGGCTGTACCGCATAGAGACACTCATCCGTTCACGCGGCTGTGTGAGCTTTCAGACGCTGCTGGACGAACTGGAGGTGTCACCCGCCACGCTCAAGCGCGATCTGGAATTCCTGCGCAGCCGCATGGGCGCACCGATCGAATACGACCGTGACGCCAACGGTTACCGCTTTGGCAGCGCCTACGCCGGCCCCCGGCATGAACTGCCCGGCCTGTGGTTTGACGAGTCCGAGCTGTATTCGCTGCTCACTGCGCAGCAACTGCTGGCCGGCCTGGACACCGACGGCCTGCTCAGCCGGCACCTGCAGCCGCTGCTGGACCGCATCCACCACCTGCTGGCCAGTGGCGAGGGCACCGAGGCGGCCGACCGCATCATCAAACGCGTGAAGATCGTCAACGCCTTGCGCCGGCCCGTGCCCAGCAAGTTCTTTGAACGTGTCAGCGCGGCGCTGCTGTCGCGCCAGCGGCTGCACCTGCGTTACCTGACACGCGGGCGCGGCGAGGTGACCGAGCGCGAGGTGTCGCCCCAGCGGCTGGTGCACTACCGCAATACCTGGTACCTGGACGCCTGGTGCCACCGCGTGGACGCGCTGCGCCGCTTTGCGCTGGACGCCATTGAACAAGCCCAGGTGCTGGACACCAAGGCCCGTGCCGTGGCCATGAAACGTGTTGAAGAAGCCATGGACGCCGGTTATGGCATCTACGCCGGTGCCGAGCCGCGCTGGGCCGTGTTGCTGTTCAACCCCCAGGCCGCCATGTGGGCCAGCCGTGAGGAATGGCACCCCGAGCAACAAGGCCGCTGGCTGCCCGATGGCAGCTACGAAATGCGGCTGCCCTACGTGGACGACACCGAACTGCTGATGGACGTGCTGCGCCAGGGTGAACAGGTGCGTGTGCTGTCACCGCCAGACCTGGTGCGGGCGGTCAAGAAGCGGCTGCTGGCGGCGTCCGACTTGTATTGAACTGCGCAGCCGGCACGCAAGGTGGCAGGGCCGCAGCGGCCCAGCGCTTCAGCCGTCCACGCGCATCGACAAGTCCACCGCCCGCACGTCCTTGGTCAACTTGCCCACCGAGACGCGGTCCACGCCCGTGGCGGCAATGGCACGGATGCTGTGCATGTCCACCCCGCCCGACACCTCCAGCACGGCGCGGCCGGCGTTGATGGCAAAGGCCTGGTGCATGTCGTGCAAGGAAAAGTCGTCCAGCAGCACGCTGGGCGCGCCGGCTTGCAGGGCTTCTTGCAATTCGGCCAGTGTCTCCACTTCGATCTGGATGCTCACGCCCGCATTCAGCGCAAACGCCGCCTGCAGCGCAGGCGTGATGCCCCCGGCGGCGGCGATGTGGTTTTCCTTGATCAGGATGCCGTCCCACAAGGCCAGCCGCTGGTTGTGGCCACCGCCCGTGCGCACGGCGTACTTTTGTGCCTGGCGCAGGCCGGGCAGCGTCTTGCGTGTGTCCAGCACGGCGCAGCCCTTGGGGTTGGGGCTGAGGCCCGCAATGGCGTCCACAAACTGGCGCGTCACCGTGGCCACGGCCGACAAGGTCTGCAAAAAATTCAGCGCTGGCCGCTCGGCGCTGAGCAGGGCGCGGGCATCGGCTTCGATGGTGCAGACCAGCGTGTCAGCGCCCACGGCCGCGCCCTCGGCCACCCGCCACTGCATCTGTGCTGCGGCGTCCAGCGCCAGCACGCAGGCGTCAAACCACGGCCGGCCGCAGATCACGGCCGCTTCCTTGGCCACCACGCGCGCGCGCACCCGGCGGCCCGCGGGCACCAGCTGGGCCGTCCAGTCGCCACGGCCGATGTCTTCCATCAGCGCGTCGCGCACATTGCGGGCCAAAGCCTGGTCCAGGGTTTCATTGCTGGGGTGCATGGGGTCTCCACGGGCAAAACGGCGCCGCACACAGCGGCCAGGGACCGCATTGTGGTGTGGGCTGCCAGGGGGCCGAGCGCTGGCGCGAGCGTGGGGCCGGTGGCAGGGCCGGCCAGCGCCAGTGTTGCCTGTTTTTGGGCGATGATGCCCGCCTTGGCGTGTGCGCACGCCCCGAACCGACCACACAAGAAAAACGATGACAGGGGAGATCCAACCCGGCCTGCTGGTCTTGCACGGCAACCGCGCCGAGTTGCTGGGTGAAGCCGTGTTTGCCTGGTTGCGCCGCCACCCGCTGCAGCCGCTTGAAGAAGAAGTGCTGCTGGTGCAGAGCAACGGCGTGGCCGAGTGGCTGAAGATGGCTCTGGCCAGCCAGGCCGGTGTCTGTGCCGCCACCCGCGTGGAGCTGCCCGCGCGCTTCTTGTGGCGCGCCTACCGCCAGGTGCTGGGGCGGGCAGCGGTGCCGGCGGTGTCGGCGCTGGACAAGTTGCCGCTCACCTGGCGGCTGATGCAGACGCTGCCGCAGGTGCTGGCCCGGCCGGGCTTTGAACCCCTGGCCGGATTCCTGGTGCGTGGTGGCCTGGACCGCCGGCTGCAACTGGCGCAGCGCCTGGCTGACCTGTACGACCAGTACCAGGTCTACCGCAGCGACTGGCTCGCCGCCTGGGCGGCCGGGTTTGACGTGCTGCCGGCGGTGGCGGGCCAGCCCCCGGCGCATGCCAGCGCGTTGCCGGCGGACCAACGCTGGCAGGCCTTGCTGTGGCGTGAACTGCTGGCCCCTTTGAGCGTGGTGCAGCGCGCGGGCACCCGCGCTGACTTGCACCAGCGCTTTGTCACCGCGCTGCAGGGCGGCCCGGCCCCGCCCGCCACGCCGCTGGCCCGGCGCGTGGTGTTGTTTGGTCTGACGCACGTGCCCATGCAGACGCTGCAGGCGCTGGCCGCGTTGTCGCTGCATTGCCAGGTGCTGTTGGCAGTGCCCAACCCCTGCCGCTTCCACTGGGCCGACACCATAGACGGCCGCGACTTGCTGCGTTTGCAGCGCCGCCGCCACCCGCTGCGCACCGGCGTGGACTTGTCACAAGTGCCACTGCAAGACATGCACGCCCACGCCCACCCGCTGCTGGCCGCCTGGGGCCGCCAGGGGCGCGACTTTGTGCGCCAGCTGGACGCCTTTGACGACGCGCTGGCCGCGCAGCAGCGTTTTGCCGTGCCCAAGGTGGACTTGTTTGACCAAGGCCCCGGGCAGACGCTGCTGCAGCAGGTGCAGGCGCGCATCCGTGACCTGGTGCCGCTGGGTGAGCGGCCGGCCGACGAGCCCGCCGTGGACCCGGCAGACCGCAGCATCGTCTTCCACCTTGCCCACAGCGCGCAGCGCGAGGTGGAGATCCTGCACGACCAGTTGCTGGCGCTGCTGGCCGTGCCGGCTGCGCCCCTTTCGCCGCAGACCCCGCAAACGCCGCAGACCCCGCAGGCGCCCCCTTTGCAGCCCCGCGATATTGTGGTCATGGTGCCCGACATCGCCGCCTTTGCACCGGCCATCCGCTCGGTGTTTGGCGCCTACGGGCGTGGTGACGCACGCTTCATTCCCTATGACATAACCGACCTGCAAGAGCGTGGCCACAACCCCATGCTGGTGGCGCTGGAATGGCTGTTGCGCCTGCCGCAGCAGCGCTGCCGGCTGAGCGAACTGCGGGACTTGCTGGACGTGCCCGCCATTGCCACGCACTTTGGCATCGCCGCGGCCGACCTGCCACGCCTGGCGCAGTGGATGGCCGGTGCCGGCGTGCGCTGGGGCCTGCACACGGCGCATCGCGAATCGCTGGGCCTGGGCGCCTGTGGTGAACTCAACACCTGGGCCTTTGGCCTGCGCCGCATGCTGCTGGGCTACGCCGTTGGCGGCGCCGCGCCGGCCTGGGGCGACATCGAGCCCTATGGTGAAGTGGGTGGCCTCGACGCCGCCCTGGCGGGCTCTTTGGCGGCGCTGATGGAGGCGCTGGCGCAGTGGTGGGAAGCCGCCTCTGCGCCCGCCACACCCAGCGCTTGGGCCGAACGCTTGCGCAATTTGCTGGCGGCGGTTTTCACTGCAACGGGCGACGCC
>CAZUKT010000451.1:0-1165 GCA_964620975.1 uncultured Rubrivivax sp.
ACAACCCGCCGCAGTACAACGGCATGAAGCTCGTCGGCGAAGGCGCCCTGCCGCTGAGCGGCGATGCCGGGATCCCCGAGCTCAAGGCGCGGAGCCAGGCGCTCGTGGAACTGCCGGCCAGCATCGCCGGCGGCGGGCTCGAGCGCCTCGATCTGTACTCGGCCTACGTCGATCACCTGCACGCCCAGGTCGATGTGGCGGCTCTTGAGCCGTACAAGGTCGTCATGGATGCCGCCAACGGCGTCGCCGGAAAGCTGGCGTCACGGGTCTTCGACGGCACTCCACTCGAGCGTGTCGAGATGTACTTCGATGTCGACGGCACCTTCCCCAATCACGAGCCGAACCCGCTGCTGGAGGAGAACAGCCGCGAGATCCGCGAGCGGGTCGTCGCGGAGCGCGCCGACCTTGGCATCGCCTGGGACGGGGACGCCGATCGCTGCTTCTTCATCGACGAAGCCGGGGAGTTCGTCCCAGGGGATTTCGGCCTCGCTGAACAGGCGCGCCTCCATCGTCTCGGGGCCGGGGGCCAGTGTGGTGTCCAGCATGCGGGCACGAAAGTACATGTGCACCTGGCCGACACGCACCACGTTCAGCACGGTGTACAGCGCCTGCATTTCGACGCGGGCACCGGCTTCTTCCACGGTCTCCCGCAAGGCACCGTCGGCAGCGCTTTCGCCCAGTTCCATAAAACCCGCCGGCAGCGTCCAGAAGCCGTGGCGCGGCTCAATGTTGCGGCGGCACAGCAGCACCTGATCGCCCCAAACCGGCACGGTGCCCACCACGTTGAGCGGGTTCTCGTAGTGGATCTCGCCGCAAGCGGGGCACATGGCGCGCTCACGGTTGTCGTCTGCCGGCACGCGGTAGGCCACGGCACTGCCGCAGGCCCGGCAGTGTTTGATTCGGCGCGCTTGAAACATGCCCGGCAGTGTAGCGGCCGCATCTGGCCTGCACGACATAGCCTGCATGGCCGCCTTCCAGGGTGCAGGCACGGCAATGGGGGTGCTGCATGGCATCATCCTTGACGCCCTCAAAACCATCCGCCGAGACCTCACCATGAGCTTTGTCTTCACGCCCCCAGCCCCCGTCAGCGTGCCCGTTGCGGGTGGTGGCAGCTTCCCCGTGCACCGCATCTACTGCGTGGGCCGCCACTACGCCGATCACGCGG
>CAZUKT010000451.1:1175-4109 GCA_964620975.1 uncultured Rubrivivax sp.
AGTGGCATCAAGGCGGCTGACGCTGCCGGCCACATCTGGGGTTATGCCGTGGGCCTGGACATGACGCGGCGCGACTTGCAAAACGAGATGAAGAAACAGGGCCGCCCCTGGTGCATCGGCAAGGCCTTTGACCAGAGCGCGCCCATTGGCCCGCTGCAACCCATCAGCCGCACAGGTGAATTGACACAAGGCGCCATCAGCGTGGCCGTCAACGGCGCCGTCAGGCAAAAGGGCGACTTGAAAGAGCTGATCTGGAATGTCAACGAGACGATCGAACACCTCAGCGCCGCGTGGGCGCTGCAGCCCGGTGACCTGATATTCACGGGCACGCCGGCTGGCGTTGGCGCCGTGGTGAGGGGTGACGTGATGGACGGTGCCATCGCCGGCCTGGGCACGCTGCGCGTGGCCGTGAGGTAAGCACCATGGAGCTCTACAACTACTTCCGTTCGTCGGCCTCCTACCGCGTGCGCATTGCGCTGGCGCTCAAGGGCCTGGACTACGACTACAAGCCCGTGCACCTGGCCAAGAACGAGCAGTTCACCGAGTCCTACGCAGCCGTGTCGGCCGCCAGGCTGGTGCCGCTGCTGCACGACGGCGATCACGTGCTCACGCAGTCCATGGCCATCATCGAATACCTTGAAGAGACCCACCCGCAGCCGCCCCTGCTGCCGGCCGACCCTGCGGGCCGCGCACGTGTGCGTGCGCTGGCGCTGGACATTGCCTGCGAGATCCACCCGCTCAACAACCTGCGTGTGCTGCGTTATCTGGTGCGTGACCTCAAGCTCAGTGATGACGACAAGGACCGCTGGTACCGGCACTGGGTTGAAACCGGCCTGGAAACGGTAGAACGCCAGATGGTTGCGGCGCCCGGCACCTATTGCCACGGCGACACGCCCAGCCTGGCCGACTGCATGCTGGTGCCGCAGATCTTTAACGCCAAGCGCTTCAACTGCCGACTTGAGCATGTGCCCCAGGTGATGCGCGTGTTTGCGGCCTGCATGAAGCTTGACGCCTTTGAGCGCACGCGGCCCGAGCACTGCCCGGACGCCGAGTGAATGCCTGACTGCCTGACTGCCTGAGTGCCTGAGCCCCTGCCGCTGCCGCTGCTGAAGCCAGCCTGGCTCGCCCCGGCCGGCGTGGGCGCGGCCATGAGCCAACGTGCGGGCGGTGTCAGTGCAGCGCCCTGGGACCGACTCAACCTGGGTGTGGCCGTGGGCGACGCACCGGCCGCCGTGGCCACAAACCGCGAGCGCTTTGCGGCGGCTTTGGGTGCGCGGCCGGTGTGGCTGCGGCAGGTGCATGGCCACCAGGTGTTGCAGCTGCGGGGCGACGAAGACAGCGCCACGCTGCCGCCCGCCGACGCCGCGTGGACCACCGCAGCAAACGTCGCCTGCACCGTGCAAGTGGCCGATTGCCTGCCGGTGCTGTTTTGTGCCGCAGACGGCAGCGCCGTGGCCGCCGCGCACGCGGGCTGGCGCGGGTTGGCCGGCGGCGTGCTGGAAGCCACCTTGTTTGCCCTGCAGCAAGGCGCGGGCGTGGCGCCGCCGCAGGTGCTGGCCTGGCTGGGCCCGTGCATCGGGCCCAGGCAGTTCGAGGTGGGCGCCGACGTGCTGCTGGCGCTGGGCCATGACCCGGCCGCGCCCGATGCCGCGCGGTTCTTGCCGCGTGCGCGCCCCGACGGCAGCTTGCGCTGGCTGGCCAACCTGCCGCTGCTGGCGCAAGACCGGCTGCAGGCCGCCGGCGTGGTGCACATCACTGCGGCAGGTGGCTGCACCGTTGAAGACGAATCACATTTCTTTTCGTTCCGCCGCAGCGGTGTCACCGGGCGCATGGCGGCGGCCGTCTGGCGCTGCTGAGCCCGCCGAAAGGGTGGCCAGCGCGTCGGCCGCTTCTTGCGCCTGGCGCTCCCTGATCAGCCTTTTTCGAGCAGGCGTGGCAAAGATGTACAGCACGATGCCCAGTGGCAATGCGCCGTACAGCAAGAAGGTGAAGACCGCGCCCAGCGCCGTGCCCTGGGTGGACAGAGCCTCGGCCAACGCCATCATCAGCACCACGTAAATCCAGGCGATGGCGATCAGGTACATATCGCGATACGGGTTATCATTTTGCTATCTGAAAATTGACGTCATCGCGTCGTCAGCCGGCGGGCGTAAAACGTGAAGCTGTCCACACCGGGCAGCTTTCAACACGGCGCGCCGGCCCTTGGGGCCGATGCCCGCCCCAGACATCCAGGAGACGAACTCATGAAGTCCAAGCCTAACCCGGGTTCTGCCGACCCTGCGGACGCCGTTGGTGCTGCCATTGGCGGCATGCTGAAGTCGATGACCGCCGTGAACCTGCCCATGCCGCAGCTCACCCAGATCCAGTCGGACTATTTGAAGAGCGCCACCGAGATGTGGAACCAGTCGCTGCAGCGTTTGCAGGGCGGCGCCGTTGACAAGCCTGCGCCCATTGGCGACCGCCGTTTTGCCGGCGCCGAATGGCTGAGCAACCCCGCCGCCGCCATGACGGCGCAGATGTACCTGCTGAACGCGCGCACGCTGATGCAAATGGCGGACAGCGTTGAAGGTGACGCCAAGACGAAGGCGCGCGTGCGCTTTGCGGTGCAGCAGTGGGTGGATGCCACCAGCCCCAGCAACTTCCTGGCGCTCAACCCCGAAGCGCTGCAAAAGGCCTTGTCCACCAAGGGCGAAAGCCTGACCAGCGGCATGCAGCACCTGCTGGAAGACGTGCGCAAGGGCCACGTCTCGCAGACCGACGAGGCCGCCTTCGAAGTGGGCCGCAACGTGGCCAGCACCGAAGGCGCGGTGGTGTTTGAAAACGATCTTTTCCAGCTGATCGACTACAAGCCGCTCACAGCCAAGGTGCACGAGCGGCCCATGCTGTTTGTGCCACCGTGCATCAACAAGTTCTACATCCTCGACCTGCAGCCCG
>CAZUKT010000452.1:0-4106 GCA_964620975.1 uncultured Rubrivivax sp.
GACCAAGGCGCACATCCACCTGCCCGAGATCAAGCAGGCCATCGCCTTCCAGCGCCTGGCCATCGACGGCACCGTGCTGCTTGGCGACGCCAGCGCCACCGTCACCAAGGTGGCGGTGGAGCCCGTGTGGTGGCTGCCCGGCGTGGCCAGGCGCTTCAAGGTGAGCGAGGCCGACCTGCGCCGCGCGCTGTTTGAAGAAACCGGCGGCATGTATCCCGAGCTGGTCACGCGCAGTGACCTGGAAGTGTTCCTGCCGCCCATCGGCGGGCAAACGCTCTACGTGTTTGGCGACATCCGCGACCTGGCCAACCCGGCTGTGACGCTGACCGCACGCGTGCACGACGAATGCAATGGCAGCGACGTGTTTGTCAGCGACATCTGCACCTGCCGGCCCTACCTGACGCACGCCATCGAAGAGTGCATTCGTGGTGCGCAGGCGGGTGGTGTGGGGCTCATCGCCTACAGCCGCAAAGAGGGCCGCGCGCTGGGTGAAGTGACCAAGTTCCTGGTCTACAACGCACGCAAACGGCAACTGGGTGGCGACAGTGCCGACAAGTACTTCCTGCGCACCGAATGCGTGGCCGGTGTGCAGGACATGCGCTTCCAGGAATTGATGCCCGACGTGCTGCATTGGCTGGGCATCCAAAAAATCCACAGACTGGTGAGCATGAGCAACGACAAGTACGACGCAATCACGGGCAGCGGCATTGAAGTGGGCGAACGCGTGCCCATACCCGATGCCCTGATACCGGCCGACGCCAAGGTGGAGATGGAAGCCAAGATCGCCGCCGGTTATTTCACCGACGGCGCGGTGCCCACGGACGCCGACCTGGCGCGTGTCAAGGGGCGTTCACTTGAGTGAAACACTGAAGGACCTGGAGGCTGTGCCTTCGCTGCACCCGCTGGCGCCGCTGCACGACCCTGGCACCGTCCGCGCACGCTGCGCAGCCATCTTGCGATCGGTAGAAGCTGGCGTCAGCCCCAGCTTTTCGATCGACCGCAGCCGGCTTGACGCCGTGGCCGAGCGTGTGGCCGCACTCACGCTGAGGCGTTTTCCGGACCTCGTGATTCCGGTCCACAGCCGCTGGCGGCACTTTGAAGCCGGCGGCGTGCAGCGCAAGGCCGAAATGGACGCCGCACTGGCCGGCCTCAGCGTGGCCGATCAAGCGCGTGCGCGTTTTGACCTGACGGTAGTGAGCGTGCTGCTGGACGCCGGTGCTGGTGCCAACTGGCGCTACACAGAAAGCCGCCAATTGGCCGCTGCGGCACTGCCACGGGCCGCGCCGGATGAGTTGCTGGCCATGCTCGACCGCTCGGCCGCCGGCGGCGCTGCGGCGCCTGTGCCTGAGCCGTCTTCACCCGCCAGTGCGCCCGCCAGTGCGCCGGCCGATGCGCCCGCCGGTGCGCCTGTCTACACACGTTCAGAAGGCCTGGGCGTGGCCAGCTTCAGGGCCTTCATGGCCGGCGCTTTTTCAGCCCGGGCCGGCGAGCCCTGCCGCGCCGATGCCGCCACGCTGCGCCATGTGGACGCCGCCGCCTTGCGCGCCGTGTTCCAGAGCAGCCCGTCCAACCCCGTGGTGGGCCTGGAGGGCCGGGCCGCCTTGCTGGCACGGCTGGGCACGGTGCTGCAGGCTGAAGGCCTGCGCAGCGGCCACGAGGCCCGCCCCGGCCTGCTGTTTGACCGACTCACAGCGGGTGGCACACGCACGCAGGTCAGCGCCACTGAACTGCTGGGCGAAGTGCTGCGCACGCTGTCGCCCATCTGGCCCAGCGGCAGCAAGGTGCAGGGCCTGCCGGCGGGTGACGTGTGGCCGCACCGCTGGGCCGGCGCTGCCACCGGCGGCGGCGGTGAAGAAGACGGCAACTCCGCCCTGTCCACAACCCAAGCTACCGACCGCACCACCGACGGCTGGGTGCCCTTCCACAAGCTCAGCCAGTGGATGAGCTATTCACTGCTGGAGCCGCTGCAATGGGCCGGCGTGCAAGTCACCGGGCTGGACGCCTTGACCGGCCTGCCCGAGTACCGCAATGGTGGGCTGCTGCTGGACGCCGGGGTCATCGTGCCGCGCAGCCCACGCATGCTGGCGCGCAGCTGGAAGCCGGGCGACGAATTCATCATCGAATGGCGTGCACTCACCGTGGCACTGCTGGACGAGGTGGCGGTGCTGGTGCGGCACAAGCTGGGCAAGACGGCGCAAGAGCTGCCGCTGGCCTGCATCCTGGAAGGCGGCACCTGGGCCGCCGGCCGCGAGATTGCCAAGGAACTGCGTGCCGACGGTGCGCCGCCGCTGAAGATTGAAAGCGACGGCACGGTGTTCTGAGCCCCTTGCGCATACCCCGCATGGACAACGCCACCGCTCCCTTTGGCCGCCTGCTGCGCCACTGGCGACAGCAGCGGCGGTGGTCGCAACTGGCCCTGGCCACCGAAGCTGAGGTGTCCGCACGCCACCTCAGCTGGCTGGAAACCGGCAAGGCCGAGCCCAGCCGCGCCATGGTGCTGCGCCTGGCCGACCGGCTGGACGTGCCGCTGCGTGACCGCAACGCGCTGCTGGCCGCTGCCGGCTTTGCGCCGCTGTACAGCGCGCTGGCCTTGTCCGACCCGGCCCTGGCCAGTGCGCGAGGCGCGCTGCAGCGGCTGCTGGACGCACACGAGCCCTGGCCGGCGCTCGCGGTAGACCGGCACTGGAGCCTGGTGGCCAACAACCGCATGGTGCCGCTGCTGCTGGCCACGGTTTCGCCCGACTTGCTACAGCCACCGGTCAACGTGCTGCGGGTGTCGCTGCACCCACGCGGCCTGGGCCCCATGGTGCGCAACCTGCGGGCCTGGCGAGACCACGTGCTGCAGCGGCTGGACCGCCAGCACGCCACCACGGGCGACGCCGCCTTGAAGCGGTTGCGTGACGAATTGGCCGCGCTGCCCGTTCCCGCCGAATCTGCAACCGAGGCGCTCGCCGCCGACCCGCCCGACGTGGCGGTGCCGCTGACGCTGCATGGCCCCTGGGGCACGCTCAACTTCATCACCACCATCACGGTGTTTGGCGCACCGCATGACGTGACGCTGGCCGAGCTGGCCGTGGAAACGCTGCTTCCGGCCGATGCCGCCACGGCCGCCGCGCTGCGTGCGCTTCATGCCGCTGTGCCTGATTGACTGCGCCAAGCGGCTGCCAGGGGCGCGGCAAAACAAGCTGCAAAGGCGGTATTGAGCAAGGCGTTTTGCCACGCGCCCATGAGCAGCGACAGCGTGGTGTCTGGCAAGTACCAGGCCGCCACCGAAGCCGCCGCCACCCACCAGCCGGCATAGGGGCTGCGCCCCGGTTGCGTGCGCAACGCCACCAGCAAAGCGACACCCCAGCCCACCATCACTGCGCCCAGCACACCGTGCAGCAGCGTGGCGTACCAGCGCGCGGGCGCGGGCCAGCTTTCAATGGCCGCCGCGTCACCCCAGATCAAGAGGCCAAAGCCTGCACGCGCCAGACCTGGCATCAGCACCAACGCTGCGCCAAACAAGATGGTGCCCCAACACACCAGTTGCAGCGCAGCGGGCCGCGCCAGCGGGCCGTGGGGGGCATTTTGTTGGCTCGACGCGCCAAGTGCGTTTGTGGTTTGCCGGGCGGGTTCGGCCAGCGGGGCGAGTGGGGGGTGTGCCATGCGGTGCTCCAGAGTGGGGTGTGGCACCATGGTTGCCACCCGCAGCGGCCCTGTCGATGACCTGCGGGGTCAAGCCCGCAGCCTTTGGAGCAGCCACCCGATGAACACCGCCGCCGTCCACGTCGTCACCCACCCCCTGGTGCAGCACAAGCTCACCTTGATGCGGCAGAAAGACCTCAGCACCAGCAGCTTCCGCCGCCTGCTGTACGAAATCAGCATGCTCATGGCCTATGAGGTGACGCGTGACATGCCCACCGAGTTGGTGGACATTGAAACGCCGCTGGAGCCCATGAAGAGCCCGGTGATCGTGGGCCGCAAGACGGTGTTTGTGGTGGTCATGCGCGCCGGCAACGGCTTTCTGGACGGCATGCTTGAAGTGGTGCCTGGCGCACGTGTGGGCCATGTGGGCCTGTACCGCGACCCCAAGACCCTGGTGGCGGTGGAGTACTACTTCAAGA
>CAZUKT010000453.1:0-4105 GCA_964620975.1 uncultured Rubrivivax sp.
ACCATGTCCTTCGATTCGCTCTTGTTCAGACCCAGGCGGTCAAACAGCAACTCGGCCAACTCGGCCTTGGTCAGCGTGGGCGTGTCCAGCGATGGCAGGATCACGCCTTCGGCAAACTTGTCGTCGGTGATCATTTGTGCTCCCTTATGCCCGCAGGCGTGCGCCAAACGCCTGCCCTGCCCGCGCCACGGCGGCAGCCATGGCACCCTCGATGCGATCTTCTGTCAAGGTGATCTCGAAGTCGAGCAATTCCAGGCGCACGGCCAGGCTGCGCTCGTTTGCGGCCATGCCAGACACCAACACATTCGGCTTGTAGACATCAAAGAGTGTCGCTGCGCGGACCAAGCCTTCAGCGTCGGCGCGCAAGCTGTGCATCAGACCGTCGTGGGGCACGTCGTCACGCACCACCAAGGCCAGATCGCGAAAGACAGGCTGCTGGCGCGGCACGGGCTGGAACTCGGGCACCGGCACGTCCAGCACCGCGTCCAGGTCCAGTTCAAACAGCACCGGCGCCTGAGGCAGCTCGTAGGCCTGGCGCCACTTGGGGTGCAATTCGCCAACGTGGCCGATGGTGCGGCCGCCGAGTTGCACGGCCGCACAGCGGCCGGGGTGCATGGCCGGGTGCGTGGCGGCCACAAAGCTGGGTTGGCGCGGCGACAGCAATGCCTGGACGTCACCTTTGGCGTCGTAGAAATCCACGCCCTGCTCCTTGCGTGACCACTGCAGGGCGTCGGCGCTGCCGTAGGCCAGGCCCGCCACGCGCATGGGCTGCTGCACACCGGCCACCGTGAGTGCGCTATCGGCCACGCTGTCGTCGCGCATGAACACACGCCCCAGTTCAAACACCCGCACTCGGCTGCCCTTGCGTGCCAGGTTGTGGCGCAGCGCCGCCACCAGGCTGCCCAGCAGGCTGGAGCGCATGACCGCCAGCGGGGTGGCAATCGGGTTGAGCACCTTGATGGGGTTGGCGTTACCGGCCAGCTCGTGTTCCCAGCGCGCCTCGACAAAGCTGTAGTTGATGGTTTCCTGGTAGTCCAACGCGGCCAGCGTGCGGCGCACAGCGTGCGGACTGCGGCGACCTTCGCGCCGCACACGAGCCGTGATCGGCGCCAGCGGTGCGCTCAGCGGCAGCTTGTCGTAGCCGATGACACGGATCACCTCCTCGACAAGGTCTTCCTCGATGCGCAGGTCAAAACGCCAGCTTGGCGGCAGCACGGTGAAACTGCCGTCGCCTTCGGTGAACGGCAGCCCCAGGCGGCTGAACACATCGGCACACTGCGCCTGCGTCACAGGCATGCCGATGACCCGAGAAGCGCGCGCCACACGCAGCGTCACCGGGGCGGCTTCGGGCATGCGCAGCACCTGATCGTCCATGGGGCCGGCCTGGCCACCACAGATGTCGATGATGAGTTGGGTGATGCGCTCGATGTGCGCCACCGTCAGCGCCGGGTCCACACCCCGCTCGAATCGGTGGCCGGCGTCGGTGTTGAAGTTGAAGCGGCGCGAGCGGCCTTGCACGGCCTCTGGCCACCAGAAGGCGGCTTCGACGTAGACGTTTTTCGTTGAGTCGCTCACTGCGGTGGCGTCTCCGCCCATGATGCCGGCCAGCGACTCCACCGCGTGGGCATCGGCGATCACGCCCACCTGCTCGTCCACTTCGATGGTGTTGCCGTTGAGCAGCTTGAGCGTCTCCCCCGGCCGGCCCCAGCGCACCACGAGCTTGTCGTGGATCTTGTCGAGGTCGAAGATGTGCGACGGCCGGCCGTACTCGAACATCACGTAATTGGAGATGTCCACCAGCGCCGTCACGCTGCGCTGGCCGCAGCGTGCCAGACGGTCCACCATCCACTGCGGCGTCTTGGCGGTGGTGTCGACGCCGCGCACCACACGGCCGGAGAAGCGGCCACACAGGTCGGGCGCAAGTACTTCGACGGGCAGGCGCTGCTGGTGCGTCGGGCGCACAGCTTCGATGTCCGGCGTGCAAAGTGGCGCGCCGGTCAGCGCAGACACCTCGCGCGCCACGCCAAACACACTCAGCCCGTGCGCCAGGTTCGGCGTGAGCTTGAGCGTGAACACCGTGTCGTCGAGTTGCAGGTACTGCCGCACATCGGTGCCCACGGGCGCATCTTCGGGCAGTTCCAGCAGGCCACCGTGGTCGTCGGCGATCTTCAATTCACGCGCCGAACACAGCATGCCGCAGCTTTCCACGCCACGCAGCTTGCCGACGCCGATCTTGAACGGCTTGCCATCGGCACCTGGTGGCAGTTCTGCGCCCACCATGGCCAGCGGCACTCGGATGCCGGCGCGGGCATTGGGTGCGCCGCAGACGATTTGCAACGGGCCGTCGGGCGACAGCGCACCCGCATCGACCTTGCACACACGCAGCCGGTCGGCCTGCGGGTGCTGTTCGGCGCTAAGGATCTGCGCCACCACGATGCCACTGAAGGGCGGCGCCACGGGGCGCAGTTCTTCGACCTCCATGCCGGACATGGTCAGCAGGTCAGCCAGTTGCTGCGTGGACAGCGGCGGGTTGCAGAACTCGCGCAGCCAGGACTCGGGGAATTGCATGTCGTGCTCGGGGGAAAAGCAGTGGGGACTTCGGGCGGGTGCGGCAGCGCTGGCGCTACCTGAACTGCGACAGGAAGCGCAGGTCGCCGTCGAACATCAGGCGCAGATCGTCGATGCCATATCGCAGCATCGCAAAGCGGTCGGCACCGATGCCGAAGGCAAAGCCGATCTGCTGCTCGGGGTCGAGGCCAAAGTTTCGCACCACGTTCGGGTGCACCTGGCCGGATCCGGCCACTTCCAGCCAGCGGCCGGCCAGCGGGCCGCTGCCAAAGCGGATGTCGATCTCGGCGCTGGGCTCGGTGAAGGGGAAGAAACTCGGCCGGAAGCGCACGTCGAAGTCTTCGGTCTCGAAGAACTCGCGCACCAGCGCTGCAAAGGTCACCTTCAAGTCCTTGAAGCTGACGTTCTGGCCCAGCCACAGGCATTCGATCTGGTGAAACATGGGCGAGTGCGTGGCGTCACTGTCCACGCGGTAGACCCGGCCTGGCGCGATGACACGGATCTCGGGCAGGGGCTCGACACCGGCGTACTTTGCGGCATGGGCCCGTGCGTAGCGCACCTGCATCGGGCTGGTGTGCGGGCGCAGATTGAGCCAGCGGCCTTGCGCGTCCTTCAGGTCCACGTAGAACGTGTCCTGCATCGAGCGTGCGGGGTGGTTTTCGGGGTTGTTGAGCGCGGTGAAGCTCATCCAGTCGGTTTCGATCTCGGGGCCTTCGGCCACGTCGAAACCCATGCTGGCAAAGATGGCCTCGATGCGCTCGATGGTGCGGCTCACCGGGTGCAAGCCGCCCATGCCACGCTGCCAGCCGGGCATGGTCACGTCCAGCGCCTCGGCACGCAGTTGCGCCTGCAGTTCAGCGTCGGCCAGGCGTTCACGCGCGGCCGTCAGCAGCGTTTCGATGCCGCCCTTGGCCTGGTTGATCTGCGCGCCGCGACTCTTCTTCTCGTCGGGCGTCAGCGCCGCCATGCCCTTGAGCAGGTCGGTCAGGCGGCCACTTTTACCCAGAAAGCGAGCCTTGGCGTTTTCAAGTTCGGCGGGCGTGGGGGCGGCGTCGAAGTCCGCACGTGCCGCCTGCACCAGTTGATCGAGATCGTTCATGGCCAACGAAAAAGAAAAGAAAAAAGGCCGTCCACAGGTGACGGCCTTCAAGAGCTCGATATGTCACCCACGCAGGCACCGGGCCCACTCGGGTGGCAGAAAAATCAAGCCAGCTGTGCCTTCACCTTGTCGACGATGCTGCTAAAGCCAGCGGGGTCGTGGATGGCCATGTCGGAAAGGACCTTGCGGTCGATTTCGATGTTGGCCTTCTTCAAGCCCGCCATGAACTTGCTGTAGGTCAGGCCCAGGCCCCGGCTTGCGGCGTTGATACGCGCAATCCAAAGCTGGCGGAAGACCCGCTTGCGGGTACGGCGGTCACGGTAGGCATATTGACCGGCCTTCATCACCGCCTGTTTGGCGATGCGGAAGACGTTCTTGCGGCGGCCGCGGTAGCCCTTGGCAAGGGCAAGGATCTTCTTGTGGCGGGCGTGTGCGGTA
>CAZUKT010000454.1:0-4097 GCA_964620975.1 uncultured Rubrivivax sp.
GACTGGAACGACCAGCCCGAAAGCCGCCGCATCACCAAGCAGATGCAAGACCTCATCACCGCGTACCCGCAGCGTTATGTGGTGTGTGAAGCCACGGCCGAACCGCAGGCCTACGGCGACCCCGCGCTGTGTGGCGGTGCCTTTGCCTTTGGCTACGTGCACCACTTCATCAAGGCCGCCAAGGGTGACGCCGAGTCGGTGGAAAAGGTGGCCACGTTCTACGCCAAGGCCTTGCCCACCATGGCCACTTTCTTGTCCAGCCACGACAGCTTTGCCGGCCAGCGGCTGTGGGACCAGGTGGGTGGCGACATCAGGCAGTACAAGCTGGCAGCCGCCGCCTACTTGCTGCAGCCGGGCACACCCTTTGTGTACTACGGCGAGGAAATCGGCCAGGGCGGCGTCACCACGCTCAAAGGCGACTTCCCCATGCGCAGCCCCATGAGCTGGACGGCCGATGCGGCCACCGGCGGCTTTACCACCGGCGTGCCCTTTCGCCCCGTGGCGCCCAACGTGGCCACCCAAAACGTGCAGGCGCAGCAGGCCGACGCGGGCGGCATCCTGAGCTTCTACAAGGCCATGATCGGCCTGCGCAACACGCTGCCCAGCATTGCGCGTGGCAGCTTTGAAGCTGGCACGGCGCAGGGCCTGGTGGCCAGCTGGCAGCGCAAGTGGCAGCGTGAGCACACGGTGGTGCTCATCAACTACGGCACACAGGTGGCGCTGGCGCAGATGGCGCAGCTGCCACCTGGCACCGCGCTGCATTCAGCCTACCCGGCCGGTGGCGCGCAGGCCACCAAGTCCGACGCCCGGGGCCTGGCCCAGCTGTGGCTGGCGCCGCAGTCGGTGCGTGTGCTGGTGGTGGGTGGGGCTGCGCCCAAGGCGGCCGGCAAGGGCAGTGGCAAGACGGCTGGCAAGGGCAAGGGCAAGGCCAAGGTGGGCGCCAAGGCCGGCAGTAAGTCCAGCAGCAAATCAGCCAACAAGTCCGCCAGCAAGACCGCTGTCAAGGGCCAGCGCGCCAGCCAGTCCAAACCCAAGGCGGCCAGCGCAATCTGACGTCGGCGCAAGGCCCCCGGCAGCCGCTACAGCGTGCCAAAGCCCCGCTGGCTGAGCACCGTGCGGGCCGCGTCGCTGCGCAGCCACTGCACAAAGGCCGCTGCCAGCGCGGCTTGCTTGCTGCCAGCGGCCACAGCCGCGCTCAGGCGTATGGGGCTGTGGCCGGCCAGCGTCTGCACCAGGCGCACCTGGCTGCCGGCGCTGCGTGCGTCGGTGCCGTAGACAAAAGCGGCGTCCACGTCGCCGCGTTTGACCAGGTCCAGCGCATGCCGGGCGCTGTCGGCCGGCACGATCTTGCGTTGCAGTGCGGGCCACAGGCGCGCGGCGTCTATGGCCTGGCGCGCATAACGCCCGGCGGGCACGCTGGCGGTGCGGCCCATGGCAATGCGCTGCACGTCCACCAAGGCCAGGTCGGTGAGCCGCTGCACGGGCAGGGTGCTGGCCGCCGGCAGCACCAGCACCAGCGTGTTGCTGGCAAAGGCGCGCACTGAATCGGCCTGCAGCAGCCGGCGCTCGACGCCCCGGGCCAGGGTGTCGGCGTCGGCGCTCAGCAGCACGTCCACGGGCGCACCTTGCGCCAGTTGCTCCAGCAGCGCACCCGAGGCCCCCGTGCTGAGCTTGACCGTGACGCCGGGTTGGCTGGCCTCAAAGGCCTTTGCCAGCGCCGGCATGGCCTCGGCCAGGCTGCTGGCGGCGGCCACCTCCAGCGTGGCCGTGGGCGCGGCCCTGGCGGGCACAGGGGCCAGGGCGCCAAGCCACAAGGCCAGCATGAAACGCCGGCGATGGTTGGCACGCGGCGGGCGGTGGGGCGGCATGGGGCGGTGGTTTTGGCTCATCAAGGCAAGGTGGCGGCAAGGCGCGGGGGGCACAAGGGCCCAATGTGGAAGTGTTCCATGCGCCGGGGTGTCGCCCCACATCATGGAGCTTGGTGCGGCCAGGCTGAGAGTGTGAGAGTCAATCCAACATGCCCGCTCGTGCCGCCATATCGCACCCACGCGGCGTTGCAAATGCTCGCCGTAGCCCGAGCTACGACTGCGCTTTGCGCCTTGCGTGGGCGCAACCTGGCGTCCCGCTCGGGCACGCCGGATTAACTCTCACACTCTGAGTGCATTGGACACCATCGCGCCTAGCCCCTTGCCACGGGCGCCCCAAACGCAGCGGGGCGGCCGCAGCCGCCCCACTCGCCAGGCAAGGGGTGTTTACTTGCCGAAGCTCAGGTACAGCGGGTCAAAGTGCACCGCGTGGCGCACCTGGGCGTTGTCAAACGCCGCAAAACCGAAGCCGTACTTGGCGTTCAGGTCGGCAAACTGCACGTCAAACTTGCTGCCCGTGGTGAGCTTGCGGCTGACCTCGGAGGTGTGCACGCCGTTGGCCCAGCGCAGCGCCACCTTCAAGTCAGCGCGGTCGGCCTTGAGCCGGAGGACGCTGTACGACGCCACTTCGTCGCCCGGCTTGAACTTGCTGTCGTCAAAGGCCACCTGGTCGCCGTCCACGATGAAGTACTTGCCACCGGCGTTGGCCGGCTTGCCGCTCTTGTCCATGAACTGCGGCTTGCCGTCCACCAGGGCAAAGCCCTTGTATTCAGGGCCGCCCGGGTCGCTCTTGCGGCCGGCGTTGGGGCTGGTCTTGGGGTCCCAACGGGTGTGGTCCAGGTACTGGTCGTCCACGTGGCCCAGGGGCGCCGTGCGGCTGCCCTTCATGTGCCACATGTCGCCCATCTCGCCTTCCTTGGACAGGTACTTGTTGCCGTAGGGCTTGCCGGTTTCACCTTCGTGGCAGGCGGCCAGGCATCCCTTGTTGTCAAAGCGCGGGATGCTGTTGTTGATGTTCCAGATCATGGCCCACTTGTCTTCGTAGTAGACGTTGTCGTCACCGCCTTGGTCGGCCGGGTCCTTCAGCTTCTTCCACGTGCCGTCGGCCTGCTTCTGGTAGGGGCCACGCCGCAGCGAATCGGTGGGGTCGTTGTACTGCACCAAAAAGTAGACCATGTCACCGCTGTACACGGCCTTGAGCGTGGCGGTGGTCTTGCCCTTGCCACCGGCGAAGTTCATGCCGTCGGCCAGCTCTACGGTGACGGCCTTGGCGTTGGCCCAGGCGGCGTCGTTGGGGTTGCCGTCCAGAACGGGCGGCGTGGCCACCTTGGCGGCCACCATCACGTTGGCGGGTACGGCTTCTTCCTTGGTGGCGCAGGCGCCCAGCAGCATGGCTGCAGCGGCCAGGGCCAGCGTGGTGTAACGCAGGGTCATGTCAGTTCCTCTTGGGTTGCGTTGCGGTGTTGTCTTCAGCCGGCCGGTGCCAAACACCCGAAGCCGTTGAATGCCGCGATTGGGCGCCCCATGCAAAGTTCTGCAATTGATCCAACGCATGCCGCGCACGGCAACGGGTGCCGCCTGATGGGCGGTTTGCCGTGGGTCAAGCGTGGCGCTGCTGCTGCTGCGCCGCTTCAGGCCTTGTCCAGGATCAAGGTCTTGGGGCGCGCCCGCTGTCCTGGGCGATGCGGGCCAGCGTGGCACCCACATCCGCAGCCAGGTCGTGCCAGGCAAAGCGCCAGGCCCAGTTGCTGCCGCCCAGCGTGCCGGGCAGGTTCATGCGGTGTTCGCTGGCCAGGCCCAGCACGTCCTGCAGCGGGAACACCGCCATCTGCGCCACCGAATTGCACGCCGCGCGCACCATGCCCCAGTGCACGTCTTCGGCCGTGCAGTGCAGGTAGCGGGCGCAAAAGACCTGCTCGTGCGCCGGGGCGTGGTCCCACCAGCCGCGTGCGGTGTCGTTGTCGTGGGTGCCGCTGTACACCACCACGTGCGGCGTGTAGTTGTGCGGCAGGAATTCGTGGCCGCCGTCACCGCCAAACTCAAACTGCAGGATCTTCATGCCTGGGAAGCCGCAGCCGTCGCGCAGTGCAATCGCCTCCGGGGTGATGAGGCCCAGGTCTTCGGCAATGATGGGCAAGGGGCCCAGGCGCTGCTGGATGGCGTCAAACAAGGCTTTGCCCGGCCCCGGCACCCAGCGGCCGACCTGGGCCGTGGGGCTGCTGGCGGGGATTT
>CAZUKT010000455.1:0-3720 GCA_964620975.1 uncultured Rubrivivax sp.
CGAGTGCGTCCAGGGCCTTCTGGTAGTGGTTGGCGTGCGAGCGCTCGGCCTTGGCCAGGGTCTCAAACCAGTCGGCGATTTCGTCAAAGCCTTCTTCGCGCGCCTGCTTGGCCATGCCCGGGTACATGTCGGTGTACTCGTGTGTTTCGCCGGCTACGGCGGCGGCCAGGTTCTGGCGGCTGTTGCCAATGGGCAGACCGGTGGCCGGGTCACCCGAGCCGTTTTCGAGAAACTCGAGGTGGCCGTGTGCGTGGCCGGTTTCACCTTCGGCGGTGGACCGGAACAGCATCGCGACGTCGTTCTGGCCTTCCACGTCGGCCTTGTTGGCGAAGTAGAGGTAGCGGCGGTTGGCCTGAGATTCGCCAGCAAAGGCGTCCTTCAGGTTTTGTTCTGTCTTGGAACCCTTCAAGGCCATGGTGTGCTCCTGAGTTGCAAACGTTGGATGGGGCGCCGTTCAGGGCGCTACCGCACCATACGCTAACAAAGCCCCCGGGGCCGGGCCAATACAAACCGCCAATGCAGGCCATAGCCACGGGTTCACCCCAGGGCTTGCGGCCAAGTCACGGGGCATGGGCAGCGGTGGCGCGGGTGTGTTGGGCAAACCTGCGCGCCGCCATGCAAGTTGAAGGTTAGGGCCCGTCCGGGAATAACTTGCACATTTGGCTCGCCCGCTACGGGCGGCCAAATGCACAACTTATCCCCGAACGTGCCCTTAGCGCAGGCCCAGCAGCCGCAAGGCCAGTTCGTGCAGCCGGCCCGCTGGGTCCACCAGGCTGTTCAGCACGGTGAAGTGGTTGGCGCGGGGCACCATCTCGCACACAGGCACCGCCGTGGGGCCCCACACGTCGCGGATCAGGCTGTTCTGGCGCACAAATTCCTCACTCTCGTCCATGCCCACGGTGGCGTAGAGCTTGGCGCCTTTGGGGCGCGGGAAAAACGCCGGGCTCAGCCGCGCCACGGCGGCCGGCGTGAGCTTCAAATCGGCTTGCAAAGAGGGCGTGTGACGCAGGGGCTCCAGGTCATACAGGCCCGATATGGCCAGCGCCCCGGCCAGCGGCTGCGCGGGCAGATCGTCGGCCACCTCTTTCCAGCGGCAGCTCAACAACATGGCCGCCAAATGGGCGCCGGCGGAATGCCCGGCCAGTGCGATGCGCGACGGGTCGGCACCCCAACTGGCGGCGTGGCGCCACACCCACGCCACCACCGCCGTCATCTGCAGCGTGATGTGTTCGATGCTCACGGCCGGGCACAGCGCATAGTTGGGCACCACCACGGTGGCGCCATGGGCGTTGAAGGCTGGCGCCACAAAGGAATGGTTGGACTTGTCCAGCGCACGCCAGTAGCCGCCGTGGATGAAGATCAGCACCGGCGCGCCGGGCGCGTCGGCCGGGAACACGTCCAGTGTTTCACCGGCGCCGCTGCCGTAGGGCAAGTTGAGCCGGGCGCCGCCATGCTGGTCACGCGTGAGCGCCGAAGCGTCGTCCCAACTGGCCAACACACGCAGGTGGTCTGGCACGCGTGCGCGGTTGTTGAACTGGGCTTCAAGTGTCGCGGGGTCGTATCGGCTGCGCATGGGCCATGCTCCTGCTGCGGGTGTCGCGACGATATTAAACGGCGTGCCGGTGGCCCGGATTCAGCGGTGCCGGTGCCGTCGGTGTCAGTCGTCGGTGCTATTTGCCGGTGTCAGGCGCCGGTCTCAGGCGCAGGCAGCCAGCGCCTACACTGGCGGCCCTTCGGATGTGGCCCCTGGCCGCAGGCCCATGACCCAGCGCATCGTCATCCTCATTTCCGGCCGTGGCAGCAACATGCAGGCCATCGTGCAGCGTTGTGCCGAGCAAGCCTGGCCTGCCGATGTGGTGGCCGTGGTGGCCAGCAAACCGGCCGCCGAAGGCCTGGCCTTTGCCGCCGCGCGTGGCATCGCCACGGCGGTGGTGGAACCCAAGGCCCACACCACGCGCGACGCGTTTGACGATGCGCTGGCGCAGGTCATCGACAGCCACGCACCCGACCTGGTGCTGCTGGCCGGCTTCATGCGCATCCTGGGCACGCCTTTTGTGCAGCGCTATGCGGGCCGGATGCTCAACATCCACCCGTCTTTGCTGCCGGCCTTTGCCGGCCTGCACACCCACCGCCGCGCGCTGGCCGCCGGCTGCCAGGCGGTGGGTGCCACCGTGCACTTTGTGACACCCGAACTGGACCACGGCCCCATCGTCATGCAAAGCGTGGTGCCGGTGCGGCCGGGTGACGACGAGCACACCCTGGCGGCCCGCGTGCTGGCCACTGAACACGTGATCTACCCGCAAAGCGTGCACTGGTTCGTCAGCGGCAAGCTGCGTGTGCAAGACGGCCGCGTGTGGCAGGCGGACGGGGCGTCGCAGGTGCTGATGTAGCCCAGGCTGCGCGCCGCGCAGCAGCGCGAACTCGCGCCCGCGCCTCAATCCGGCAGGCGTGCAAACCGGGGCTGCGTGACGCCGTCAATGGTCACGGTCTCGAAGAACATCGCATAGGGCCGCACCCAGTCGCCGCTGCTGTTGTAGAGCGGCCGGTACAACACCAGCGGCGCCAGTGTCTCGCTGTGGCGCACCACACCCAGCAGCAGGTATTCGCCGCCTTTGTAGTGGCGGTAGCGGCCGGGGTTGACCAGGGGCAGGGCGGGCAAGTCGTGGTTGCCGGCAGAGCCGGATATGTCGCCCAAGGGCGTGTCGATGCTGGCATTCATGGCGGGCAGGATAATCGCGCCCATGCATCCGAACGCCCTGTTAGACCTGAGTACCGAACTGCTGCGTTCCGTGCTCAAGCTCGACGCCCCTGCCGATGGCCTGGTGTCGCAGTTCTTCCGCAAGCACCGAGACCTGGGCGCGCGCGAACGCCACACGCTGGCAGAAACCACCTACACCGTGTTGCGCCAGCGCCAGCTTTTTCTGCACCTGGCGCAACTGGGCAAGTTTGGCGGCCAGACCAGCCCGCTGGAGCGCCGCCTGTCGATACTGGCCTGGCAGGGCAACGAAGCCTTCTTGCGTGCCGCACTCAACCCGCTGGAGCAGACCTGGCTGGCCGAGGTGAACCTGGTTGACCGTGCTGCGCTGCCCGACAAATTGCGCCACAACCTGCCCGACTGGCTGGCCAACCCGCTGCGTGACGCGCTGGGCGACGAGTTTTGGCCGCTGGTGGACGAACTCAGCAAGTCGGCGCCGCTGGACCTGCGTGTCAACGCCATGAAGGGCAAGCGCGAAGACGTCATCCAGACCCTGGCCGAAGCCGGCATCACCGCCGTGGCCACACCCCATTCCCCCTGGGGCCTGCGCATCGACGGCAAGCCCGCGCTGAGCAAGCTCGACGTCTTCACAAAGGGCGTGGTGGAGGTGCAGGACGAAGGCAGCCAGTTGCTGGCGCTCATCACCGACCCCAAACGCGGTGAGATGGTGGGGGACTTTTGCGCCGGTGCAGGCGGCAAGACGCTGGCGCTGGGCGCGGCCATGCGCAACACGGGGCGGCTGTACGCGTTTGACACCTCGGGGCACCGGCTGGATGCGCTCAAGCCGCGGCTGGCGCGCAGTGGCCTGAGCAACGTGCACCCGGCGCAGATTGCGCATGAGCGTGACGACCGTGTCAAACGCCTGGCCGGCAAGATAGACCGTGTGCTGGTGGACGCCCCGTGTTCGGGGCTGGGCACGCTGCGCCGCAACCCTGACCTGAAGTGGCGGCAAAGCGCGCAGGGCG
>CAZUKT010000455.1:3730-4093 GCA_964620975.1 uncultured Rubrivivax sp.
AGAGCCCCAAGGCGCTTGAAGAACTGCAGGCCAAGCAGACCGCCATTCTTGCCAGCGCAGCCCGCTTGCTGAAACCGGGCGGCCGGCTGGTGTACGCCACCTGCAGCCTGCTGGCGGTGGAAAACGAAAAGGTGGCCGAGGCATTCAGCGCAGCCCACGCAGAAGGCTTTGAGCCGCTGCCGGTACTGGCCGCACTGCAGGCCGCGCGCGTGGAAGCTGCTGAAAACCTGGTGGCCGGCCCCTACCTGCGGCTGTGGCCGCACCGCCATCACACCGACGGTTTCTTCGCCGCGTGCTGGCAAAGGCGTTGAAACCGGCGCCACCAGGCGCCATCTGATCTGGCCTGACCCAAGCCAAGGCCTG
>CAZUKT010000456.1:0-4090 GCA_964620975.1 uncultured Rubrivivax sp.
CACGCTGGCCGGCTTCCACGCCCTCAACTACTCGATGTTCAACCTGGCCTACGGCTACGCCCGCAACCAGATGACAGCCTTTGTGGAGTTGCAAGAAAAGGAATTCGCCGCCGCCGAGCGTGGTTTCACCGCCGTGAAGCACCAGCGCGAAGTGGGCACGGGTTACTTTGACGCTGTCACCACCACCATCGAGCGTGACGCGTCCACGGCAGCCCTGAAGGGCAGCACTGAAAACGAACAGTTCTTCGAAGCCAAGCACGGCTGATGCGCTACACGCACCGGG
Organism: uncultured Rubrivivax sp.; assembly: GCA_964620975.1. Taxonomy (GTDB): domain Bacteria; phylum Pseudomonadota; class Gammaproteobacteria; order Burkholderiales; family Burkholderiaceae_C; genus Rubrivivax. The sequence goes on from CAZUKT010000456.1 coordinate 284, forward strand.
CCCGCCCGGTGCGCTGTGGGGCCACCACAAGAACATCGGGCCTGCCGTTCACCACGGCAGGCCCGATGTGTTTTTCGGCAGGGGCCGGCGAAAGAACATCAGTGCCCGCTGCTGGCGCCCCGCGCGCGCCACGCCACGAGCGCCATGAACAACGCCGCTGAAACCAGCATGGCGCCCACAAACGCCGGATCGGCCAGGTTCTGCACAGCCGCGACAAAGTCATGCGCAGCCCATTTGGGCAAACCGGCCAGCACCACGTCAGGTGCCTTGTCGTCGTCCAGGCTCAGCCCTTGGCCACTGGCGCCGGCCAGCGACAGGCCCGCACCCTTGATCAAGCGCACCAGTGCTTCGGTCAGCGCATAGATGCCAAACACACCTTGCAGCACGGCGCTGCCCACACCCAAGGCCACTGCCAGCACCGGCACCCCCCAGCGGCGCAAGAAGGCGTTGGCCAGCATGGCCAGCAGGATCAGCGGCGACAACCACAACATCGCCAGCGGCAGGCCGGCGGCCAGCCGCAATGTGAATGCCAGCGTGGCCGGCGCCAGGCTGCCCCAGGGCAGGGCAAACCAGTCGCCCAGGCCTACAAAGCGGGTCACCAGCAGCAGCGACAGCACATAACCGCCGGCCAACCCTGCCAGCAAGGCAGCGGCCGGGACCAGCACCAGGTGCACGAGCAGCGGCACGGCCAGGCTCTGTGTGTGGCTGATGGGCAGCGACAACCAGAATTCGATGGAGCGGTCGGCATGGTCGCGCCGCGCCAGGCCGAAGGTAATGAACAGCGACGTCACGCCCACCACCAGGAAGATCGCCATCGTGGTGGCCAGCAGGGAGATCGTGCTCAGCCAGAGCGAGCGTTGCGAGGCGTTTTGGTGCGCCCAGGCCGAGTCAAACTCGACCTGGCCCACCGACAGCAGCAGCATCGCCAGTGCCAGCGGCACCAGCACCAGCAATGCCCAGGCAAAACGGTGTTGCAGCCATTCACGCTGCATCAGGGGAAGCATCTTGTTCATGGGTTGTCCTCGGTGCTTGTTCAGAACTGGGTGCGATCGAGTTCGGGCTTGCGCGTGAGCGCCACGAACAAGTCCACCAGGCTCGGGCGCATGCGCTGGCCCAGTGCCTTCAGGTGCTCGGGCGGCTCGCCATCAAACAGCGATGCATTGCCGCCGCTGCCCGGCCCGGTGCGGTAGCGCAGCAGCGGGTGGGCGGCGGCCATGGCATCGGCCGCGCTGGCGTCGTGGCTCAGCGCCACGTAGCGTCGGTCCATGTCTTCCAGGCTCATGGACAGCACCAGCTTGCCTTCGTTGAGCATCAGCACATCGGACAGCAGCGTCTCTATTTCTTCCACCTGATGGGTGGAGATGAGCACGCTGCGCTCGCCGTCGCACCACTCGTCGATCAGCATCTCGTAGAAGGCCTTGCGGCTGAGCACGTCCAGGCCCAGCGTGGGCTCGTCCAGGATCATCAGCCTGGCGTCAATGGCGGCCACCAGCGCCAGGTGCGCCTGCACCACCATGCCCTTGGACAGTGACTTCACCTTGTCCGTCAGCTTGACGCTGGTGCGCTTGAGCAGGCTGCGCGCACGCTCGGCCGAAAAGCGCGGGTGCAGGCCACTCATCAAGGTGATGAGGTCGCCGACGCGGGCCCAGCGCGGCAGGATGGCCACATCCGGGATGTAGCAGGCGTCTTGCAGCAATTGAACGCGCTGCGTCTGCGGGTTCAGGCCCAGCACCTGCAGCGTGCCCTCGGCCTTGGCCAAGCCCACCATGGCACGCATCAGGGTGGTCTTGCCGGCGCCGTTGTGGCCCAGCAGGCCTACGACGCGGCCTTTGGGGATGGCAAAGCTCACGTCGTCCACCGCCGTCTTGCGGCCGTAGCGGATGCTCAGCTTGCTTGCCTGCACCAAGGGTGCGTCGGCGGGCAGGGTGGCAGATGTTTGGCTGGCGGCGTTCATGCGCGCTCCTCCCAGTTGAGTTGTTCGGCGGTGATGCCCAGGCGGCGCAGGCGTTCACGCAGCCGCGGCCATTCGGTGGCCAGGAAACGCTGGCGCTCCACGGCCAGCAGGCGTTGGCGGGCGCCGGCCATCACGTACAGGCCCAGGCCACGGCGGTTTTCCAGCAGGCCTTCGTCACCCAGCGCTTGCAAGGCCCGGTTGACGGTGAGCGGGTTGAGCAGGTAGCGGCTGGCCAGCGCCCGCACCGACGGCATGGCGCCGCCTTCGCTCGGTTCGCCATCCAGCAACTGCGCCGCCAGAATGTCGGCCAGTTGTTGGTAGATGGGTTGTTTCTGATCCCAGGTCTGCATGAGCCGCCCTTGGTGTGTTGGTGATGTAGCACACCATAGCAGCAGGGCTCGCAGCGCCGCCTTGCCATTGCGACGCCCTGCAGCGGCGCCCGATGAACTGCAGCCACTTCGGGCACTGGTGCGGCGGCCCGGGCCTGCGGTGGGGGCGCACAGACGTAAAAAAACCCGGCCTGGGCCGGGTTCTGGACAAACGCCGTGGCGTTCAGCCTTGGGTGTGGCGGCGGCGCACGCTGGCACCCACCGCAAAAAGGCCCAGGGCCATCAGGCCGTAGGTGGCGGGCTCAGGCACGGCCACGGCCATTCCGGGGCCCGTGATGGTGTTGGTGTAGGCGCCGAACTCTGTGCTGTCAAAACCGGTGGTGACCAGGATGTAGGCGGTGCCAGCGGTCAGCGGCACGGCGTTGAAACCTGCGTTGCCGATGTTGGGGAAGTCGTCGTTGCCCTTGACCCCATTGATCAGCGGCGAGGCCGGGTTGAACGTGGGCGAGTACAAAAAGAGGAAGTTGTCCCAGCCACCTGTGGCCACGCTCAAGAAGTTGTAGGCGCCTGACACCGTGACCGTGAAGTCCATCGTGTCATACGCCACGCCGACGCCGGCAGCCGACATGCCGCTGAAGCTTGCAAACGCCCGGTTGTAGGTGGGTGACCCGGTGGTGTCGCCACCAAACACCTGCGCCGAAGCCGGAGCGGCTGCGCCCAACGCCAGCATGGCCACTGCGGTTGCCAAAACGTTCAAGTTCATAAGCGATCCTCCTGTAATTTTGGGTTGCCGGCATGGCACCCATTAGGAAAGTTAGCCTAACCGTGCGCCATCGGCAGCGCCATACGCCACCCCTCAGCCAAGGGGCCGGGAATGCCCGAAGTGCAGGCCATGGGCCGCACGCATGTCACATGGCCTGGGCAAGCATGTCCCGATAGTCGCTGCGCGTGGCAATGCGCGGGTTGGTCTTGTGGCAGTGGTCGGCCATGGCGCCGTCGATGACGCGTTCGAACTGATCCTCGGTCACGCCCATGGCGGCCAGGCCGCTGGGCAAATTCAGGCGGGCGTTCATAGCGGAAATGGCTTCGGCCACCTGCGTGCCCTGGGCATCACACCCCGCCAATCCCATGGCCTGCGCCATGCGCTGCAGGCGCTGTTCACCTTGAATCGACTCGGCTGCCGCGTTGAAGCGCACCACCGCCGGCAAGAACATGGCGTTGAGCGTGCCGTGGTGCAGCCGTGGGTTGACGCCACCCAGGCTGTGGCTGAGCGAATGCACGCAGCCCAGCCCTTTTTGGAAAGCCATGGCGCCTTGCATGCTGGCGCTCATCATCTGCCAGCGGGCGGGGCGGTCTTGGCCGTCGCGCGTGGCGCGTTCAATGTGGGCCCAACCGCGTGCAAGACCGTCCAGCGAGATGCCGTCGGCGGGCGGGTTGACGGCCGGCGCCATGAAGGTTTCCATGCAGTGCGCGATGGCGTCCATGCCCGTGGCCGCCGTCAGCATGGGGGGCAGTCCCAGCGTC
>CAZUKT010000457.1:0-4077 GCA_964620975.1 uncultured Rubrivivax sp.
GGGACTGGTCGAGCACGTCCTGCGGGGGCACACCCCAGCGGTAAACGGCTTCTTGCTCGCGCCCGGCGTTCAGGTGCCACCAGTTGGCTTCGCGCACGCGTTTCAGGTCGGTGTCGGCCAGGTGCTGCCAGGTGCTGGACTTGTCGAGCTGCATGGCCTCGTCCAGCAGCCCGGCCTGCAGTTGCAGGAAGCCCGGCATGCTGGCCATCAGTTGCCGCGCCCGGTGGTTGGCCAGCGGCGAACCCAGGGCGGCCAGTGCGTTGCCAAAGTTGTCGTCGCCCGACAGCACCTGCATGGGCGCCCAAGAGCCGCCGTTGGGCGTGCCCAGCATCAAGAGGCGCGCGTCGGCGTGCGACATCAGCCGCTGCCAGGTGGCAGGGCGCTCGGCCAGCAGGGTGCGCGCCAGCACGCCACCCATGGAATGCGCCAGCAGCCGCACAGGCTGGCCGCTGGCGGCGCGTGCGTCCAGCGCGGCGTCCACGCGGTCGGCCAGGCGGCGTGCCTCTTCTTCTATCGGGCGGCGCCAGTCAAAGGCAAATTCAATCACCTCGTGCGTGGCCGCCAGGTGTTGTGCCAGATCGTCGTAGACCATGCCGATGGGGCCGTCGGGCTGCACATTCGTCTGCCCCGGTGCATATGCCAGGCAGTCGAGCCCGCCAATGAGGCGCAGGCCGAGCCAGATGCGCTTGCCTTCAAAGGCCAGGTTGCTGCCCAGGATGCCCGGCAGCAGCAACACGGCGGGCTTGGTGGCGTCGGCAGCGCTGCTGTTGCGGCGCGCGCGCTGGCCGTCGGCGCTTTGGCCGGCCCAGCTCAGCGGGCCAATGGGGCGGTAACCCACAGGTGGTGTGGCTTGCATGAGCCCGTCCACCACCGCGTCCACCGTGAGCGTGTTGCGGAAGTAGTCAAAGTGCGTGGCCTTGCCACTGCGGTCCAGCAGGAAACTGGCACCGCCGCTGCGGGGTGCGCCGCCATACATGGAGCGCGTCTGCACGACGATGTCGTTGTCGGTCCAGTAGTAGGCGTCGGCCAGCAGCGTCTTGAGCCAGCTGCCCAGGGTGTCGCCTTGCAAGTCACCGGCCACCACACGCAAGTCGCCGGTGATGGCTTGCGGCGCATCGTTGAGCCACTGCACCAGCGGGGTGTCGGGGATCATGGCCGCCAGGCCGGGAATCTGCGACGGGTCGGCGCGGCGCCGCGCCACTTCGGCCACAAACGCCAGCAGATCGGGCAGCACGGGCAGGCCGGCCAGGTCCAGTGTCCACTTCAGTACCGACAAGTAGGCGTCCAGCCGCTTGCTGGCCAGCAGCGTGCCACGGGCCGGGCAGGCCACGCGCACCACACGTTCCACCACGATCTGGCGCTGCTTCACCTCGTGCGCCAGGTCTTGCAGCTCTTGCTGCTGCGTGGCGTAGCCGGCACCGGCAAAGAGGGCCAGCTCGGCCGCGCCCAGATCGGGCAAGGCGGCCACGCGGGCCAGCACCTCGGCCACCAGGCCGCCACGTGAATGTGTGGCCAGGTGCAGGCGTGCGCCTTGTGGCAGCGTCTTCACCAGCGTCAGCGCGTTGGCGATGGGGCTCACGCCCAGCGTGGGGTGGTCGAGCGCGTAAACACGGCCGCCGTAGTGCGCAAACAGCTCGCGCACACGTGGGTTGTGCAGTTGCCAGAGCTTGCCAAAGGTGCTGACGGTGTCGACAAAGGTGCCGTGCACCAGCACCAAGATGGGCCCGGCCGCAGGTGGCAGGCTGGTGCGCAAGCGGCCGCTGCCCTTGAGCGCGGTGAGCGTGTCGGGGCTGAGTTCGTAGACGCCGGCTTGCACCTGGCCGTCCACCTTTTGCACCACCTTGCTGGCGGCAAAGTCAGCCACATCGTCGGTGTCCATGCCGGTGATGATTTCCAGCGCGCCCAGCAGCACGTCACCCAAAAACCCCCGGCTGCGGCCGGGCGCGGCCTGCTCCAGCGTGTGCCAGCGCAGCTGCGTGGGCACGGCGACTTCGGCTATGCCGGTGGCTGCCGTGGCACTGCGCTGCGCGCTGCCCTGCGCCAGCATCAGGTCGCGTGCGGTTTCGGGGTGCAGCAGCAGCACCGGGCCGCCGGTGATGTGCAGGGCCACCACGTCCTGGCCCGGCACCGCCGTCACGCGCACCGGGGCGGCGCCGTCGCGGGCGGTGCCCACACGCACCGAGGCCTTGATCTGGCCTGGCCAGGCGTTGCCGGACACGCTGGCAGCCGCACTGCGTGTGGCCCCCGGCGCCTGGCTGCGGCCAGGCACAACAAAGGTGATGGGCTTGGCGGGTGTCGTGGTGTGGGCGGGGTGGGTGGGCATGCGGGCCTCCGGGCTGGGCCTGCGAGCATCCGCGCAAAGGCCGGGCGGGGCAAGCCGGGCAAGCTAGGGATGGCTGGCCGCGGGGCCGCTGCGGGCCCAACCCGGGATCAGGCTAACGCCGATCCACCACGGTGCTGGCCAGTCCGCTGCGGGCACGCAGGGTGTCGGCCGCCGCCTGCGCCTCTTCACGCGTGGCAAAGGGCCCGGCCTGCACGCGGTGCAGCGTGTCTTCGCTGACCACCGCCACCGTGGGGGCCAGGCTCAGTGCGGCAGCTTGCACTTGGCGCTGGTGCTGCAAGGCGCCGTCTCGGCTGCGAAAGGCCCCCAGTTGCAGCCACCAGCCCGGGCCCGGCCGTTGGGTGTCACCCGGCGCCGGGTCGTCGGGTGGCAGCGTGGCGGTGGGGCCACGCCCGGCGTTGGTCTCGACGCGAGCATCGGCACCGGAACCAGCGCTGAATCCAGCGCTAGATCCAGCGCGAATCTCGGCGTGCGTGATGCGCCGCACCTCCACCGGCGCCACGCCCCGCAGCAGGCCGAGCTTGAACGCGGCGGTGTAGCTCAGGTCGATGACGCGGCCGTCTGAGAAGGGCCCGCGGTCGTTGATGCGCACCACCACTTCGCGCCCGTTGGCCGGGTTGCGCACGCGGGCGTAACTCGGTATGGGCATGGTCTTGTGCGCCGCCGTCATGGCGTACATGTCATAGGGCTCACCGCTGGCGGTGGGCTTGCCGTGGAATTTGCGGCCGTACCAGCTGGCGCCGCCGGCTTCGGCCAGCGGTGTGTCGGTGGTCAGCGGCGTGTAGCTCTGGCCCAACACGGTGTAGGGCTTGTTGGGCCCACCCACACGCAGCGGCTCCACTCGCGGCTGGGCATCAGGCACCTGGGCCAGGTTGGCCGGTGGGTTGGCGCCGGGGCCGTCGCGGTCAGCCCCAGGGGGGGTGCGCGTGGCACAGCCTGTGGCCAGCAACGCGGCCACCACCACAGCGGCGGCCAGCGTGCGCGGCTGGCCGCCGCAGCCGGGTGGCATCAGGGCTGGGGCGCCCGTTGCACGTGCATCAGATCCACGCGCTCGCGCACCAGCAGTTTGCCCATGCGGTCACTGTCGGTGATGTCAATGCGCACCGGGTGGCCCAGCTTGGGTGAGTACCAGACCGTGCGGCTGAATTGCCCGCTGCGCTGCACGCCGTTGGACATCTGCCCGGTGAAGTAGCCCGTGGTCTCGATGGGCATGACTTCGTACTCGCCGGCCGGCGTGTCCATCTTGCGCAGCTTGCCCACGTTGCTGGAGCCCTCAAACAGCGTCTGGCCGCGCTCGGCGCCCGGGCGCTCAAAGAATTCCTTGAAGCTCACGTCGCGCGTCTGGCCGGGTGTGGGGTTGGACCACCACAGGTCTTGCTGCGGCTCAAAGCGTGTGGTCGTGCCGTCGGGCCTGCGCTGGCTCTTGACGCGGCCTTGCGAATCCATCTGCATGGCCTGGCCGTTGGCCAGCAGTTGGCCGTCGCCCAGAACTTCTTCGATGGCGGTGGTGAATCTGCCGGTGACTTCTTCCTTCCACATGTCCATCACCTGGTAGGTGAAGGTGTCGCCTTCGGTGTAGCCGTAGCGGTTGGTGCGTGGGTTGTAGACGGGTTGTTCGCCACCGTTGGCGCTGCGTTGGGTGCGGCCGTCAAGGGCATTGCTGGCAGCGGTGCTGGCTGTGCCGGTGGCTGCCGACGCGGCGGGGGTGCCCGGCGTGCCTGGTGCGACTGGTGCCG
>CAZUKT010000458.1:0-3745 GCA_964620975.1 uncultured Rubrivivax sp.
CGCCCTGCTGCGCCGGTCAGAGCGGCGCGCCACCACGGCAGCCAGCCTCTGGACGATTGACGATGCCGGCTTGCGCATTGCGTGGCGGGGCAATTGGCTGGTATTGACGCCGCTGGAATTCAGGATGCTGCGGCACCTGTTGGGCCAGCCCGGGCGGGTGTTTTCGCGGGCGCAACTGTTGGAAAGCGCACACGGTGAGCTGCGTGATGTGGGCGACCGCGCCATCGACACCCACGTGAAGAACCTGCGCCGCAAGATGCAGGCGATTCGGCCCGATGACGACTGCATCGCGTCGGTGTACGGCGTGGGCTACCGCTTTGACCCACCCCTGCTGTAGCCGTGGCGCGGCGGGGCTGCGCCGGGGCGGTTCAGAACTTGATCAAGTCCAACTTGGTCAGCGTCACGTTGCGTGACACCAGTGGCGCGGTGGTCATGTGCACCGCAACGAACTGTTCAATGTAGGCCGTGTCCGCAGACATGCCGTCCACCGGCAAAACCACCTTCAAGCCCCGCATCGACGCGGCGCTGGCGGTGTAGAGCACCGCGCCGTGTGCCGACGTGCCGGTGGCGATGACGGTTTGCGTGCCGGCGGCCTTGAGGAGCTTGTCGAGCTCGGTGTTGGCGAACTTGTCCACGCCACTGGCGACGATGGCCTCGGACTCCAGCGGCCCGACGTCGGGCAGGATGTCGGCGCGCTTGCCCGTCAAGCCGGTGGCAAACACCACCAGCATGCCTTTGGCGCGCGCCTCGGCCAGCAGCTTTTTCATTGCCGGCAATGTGGCCATGCAGCGTGGACGCGATGTGCAGTTGGGGTTGACGAAATCAAGCACCAGCAGCGCCGTCGTCTTCGGGTCGAGCGTGGCCGACTTCAGTTCTGGCGCTGCGGGCGCCTTGATGTTTGCCCATTCGTCGACGATGGTCGGTGTGTTGGCCTGTGCGGCGGCCCCCAGCGTGGCCAGGCCCAGCATGATGGCCAGGCGTGCAAGCGCAAGGGTTTTGGGGCGCGCCGAGGCGGCGACGGGGTCGTGCATCAAAGTCTCCAGTTTCTAAGCGTGGTGGGGGTGCCTGGTGCTGTGTTCGCTGCCATGCAGCGACCGAGAAGAACGGTGCATTTGTCATCTTGCCAATGCGCGCGGGCGGCAAAGACGGAACGTGAATGCTGCACAACGTTCAACACTGCCCCAGTGTAGGCAGCCAGCTCTGACCCCGTGCGCCCTAGGACTATCGCCCCGCGCCGGCCACGGCCACGGGCCCTACACCCGCCGCTGTACCGCGCCCCCCGTCAACTGCCGTGAAATGGCCGCGCGCAGCGGCGGCAGCCGCTGCGCCACGCGCAGCACCGCACCGCGCAGCAGCCGGGCCGGCGTGCGGTCGTCGGTAAAGAGCTGCACGATGCCGTTGGTGCCCAGGTAGATGGGCAGCGTGGTGCGGCGGTGTTCGCGCTCGTAGGCCTGCAGCGTGGGCAGAGCGCCCAGGTCCAGCCCAGCCTGGCGGGCCCGGGCCAGCTCGCGTGCCAGCACTTGCACGCTGTACAGGCCAAAGTTGTAGCCATGTGCGGTGACCGGGTGCATGCCCACGGCGGCGTCGCCCACCAGCGCAAAACGGTGCGCGGCAAAGCGGTGTGCATACACGCCCACCAGCGGGTAGCTGTGGCGCGTGCCGGCCAGTTGCATGGCGCCCAGGCGCTGGTCGAGCTGGGCCTCGATGCGCTGCGCAAAGTCGGCTTCGGCCAGCGCCAGCCAGTCGCCGGCCTGGTCGCTCGGCAGGGTGATCACGGCTGACGCTGTGCGCCCGGCCATGGGCAACACGGCCAACGTGTTGCCGTAGCGAAAGCATTCCAGCGCGATGCCTTGATGGTCTTGCTCATGGCTGACCCGGCACACGATGGCCGTGCGGCCAAAGTCGAGCATGCGGGCGCCTATGCCGGCCATGCGGCGCAGGGTGGAAAAGCGGCTGTCGGCGGCCACCACCAGCGGGGCTTGCAGCGCCGGGCCGTCGGCCACCTGCAGCGTGGCCACCGAGCCCAGGCGGCTGAGCCCGGTGACGCGGGCGCCGCAGACGAGTTCCACCTGCGGCGTGGCCGACGCCACGGCGTAGGCGGCCTCACGCAGCCTGAAATTGGGCACCAACCAGCCCAGCGCCTCGTGGCCGTCGCCCTGGGCGTCAAAGGGCAGCACCAGGGGCGACACGCCGTTGCTCACATGTGCCTTGCGCAGTGGGGCGATTTCGTCGCCGGGCAGTTGCTGCCAGATGCCGAGTTGTTCAAGGATGCGGCGCGCACGGTGGGTGAGCGCGATGTCGCGCCCGTCTTCGGCCGGTGCGGCCAGGCTGGCGGCGCTGGCCTGCTCCAGCACCGTGCAGCGCAGGCCGGCCTGCGCCAGCGCCACGGCCAAGGCCAGCCCGGCGGGGCCGGCGCCGACGATGAGCACGTCGGGATGTTCAGAAAGCGATGCGTTTGGTGATTCGGTCATGACGGCTCCCAGGGCATGGCCTGCACAGTGGCCAAAGCCGGGGCACGGTATCGGGTTCGGGCCGCCTTGGCCTTGATGCGGGTCAGGAACGGCATGCACAGGGAAAGTGAGGGCCCCGGCGCGGCGTGGCAGCCGTCAACATGCAGCCTGCGCACGGGGTCTGGCATTTGCGCCAGCGGCGGGTCTGGTGGTCTTTGGGGCAAGCACCAGTGCCATGGCCCTGGCCCTGGGGCCGCATGCCCGTGCCGCAAGCCGTGCGCGGCCCACCTGTCGCCCTTGGGACAGGGCGTCTTTGCCAGCCTTCCCTAAAATCGAACGACCGTTCCTTTTTTCACCAAAACGCATCAGGAGACGCCATTGGCGCCATCTACCAAGTGCGCGGCAATGTTGCCGTCATCACGCTAGACAACCCGCCCGTCAACGGCCTGGGCTATGACACGCGGCGTGAATTTGCCGCCGGGGTCGACCGTGCTGCGGCCGATGCGGCCGTGGTGGCCATCGTCATCACGGGCGGTGGCCGCGCCTTTTGCGGTGGCGCCGACATCAAGGAGTTTGGCAGCCCCAAGGCCATCGCCGAGCCCAACCTGCTGAGCCTCATCAAGCAGCTTGAAGATTGCACCAAGCCGGTGGTGGCCGCCATCAACGGCGTGTGCATGGGCGGCGGGCTGGAACTGAGCCTGGGCTGCCATTACCGCGTGGCCGCCGCCGGTGTGGACGTGGCGCTGCCCGAAGTGAAGATCGGCCTCATCCCTGGCGCCGGTGGCACGCAGCGGCTGCCGCGTGCGCTGGGCGTGGAAACGGCGCTGAACATGATCGTCAGCGGTGACGCGGTGAAGAGCGACTTGCTGGCCAGCATCCCCGGCCAGAAGCTGTTTGACCAGATCGCCAGCGGCGACGTGGTGGAAGCCGCCTGCGCGCTGGCCGTGGCCAAGGCTGCCGAGCATGCTGCTGGCGCGCCCTTGCCGAGGGTGCGCGACCTCAAGGCCCGCCACGACAACGCCGACGCCTACTTCGGCTTTGCGCGCAACACCGTCAAGGCGATGGCGAAGAACTTTCCGGCGCCGGCCAAGTGTGTGGACGCGGTGCAGGCCTCGGTCAAACGAAAGTTTGACGACGGCATGGCCTACGAACGCGAGCTCTTCATCGGCTTGATGATGACGCCCGAATGCAAGGCGCTGCGCCACGCCTTCTTTGGCGAACGCGCCGCCAGCAAGATCCCCGACGTGCCCGAGGACACACCCCAGCGCAAGATCAGCAAGGTGGCGGTCATTGGT
>CAZUKT010000458.1:3763-4072 GCA_964620975.1 uncultured Rubrivivax sp.
AACTTCCTGAACGCCGGTATCCCTGTCAGAATGCTGGAGATGAAACAGGAAGCGCTGGACCGCGGCGTGGCCACCATCCGCAAGAACTACGAAGCCCAGGTCAAGAAGGGCAAGCTCAAGCAGGACAAGCTGGATGCACGTTTGGCGCTGCTGAGCACCACGCTCAACTACGTCGACATCGGTGACGCCGACATGGTGATCGAGGCCGTGTTTGAAGAAATGGGCGTGAAGGAGAAGGTCTTCAAACAACTGGACGCGGTGATGAAACCCGGCGCCATTCTGGCCAGCAACACCTCCACGCTGGATGTA
>CAZUKT010000459.1:0-4062 GCA_964620975.1 uncultured Rubrivivax sp.
GCAAGCTGCTGGAAGACCTGTACCGGCTGACACTGCGTGCGCTGGGCGGCGCCCAGCCCGACCTGGGCGCCGAGATTGAATCGCGCAAGCAAGAGGCACGGCAGAACCTGGCCCTGCACAGTGCCCTGCCCGGCACCGAAGAGCCGCTGTGGAAGACGCTGGAGGTGAGCTACTTTGCCCGCCACGACGCGGCCGAGATCGCCTGGCATGCGCGCTCTTTGTGGCGGCATGTGGACACGCGCCTGCCCATCGTGCGGGCACGGCCGTCGTCGGTGGGCGACGGGCTGCAGGTGCTGGTGTATTCGCCCGACCAGCCCGACCTGTTTGCACGCATCTGCGGCTACTTTGACAGTGCCGGCTTCAGCATCCAGGACGCCAAGATCCACACCACGCGCGCCGGCTTTGCGCTCGACACCTTCCAGGTCGTGGCCACGCAGCTGGGCCTGGAAAGCGGCAGCGGCGAACACGAATTCAAGTACCGCGACCTCATCAGCCTGGTGGAAACACAGGCCGCGCTGGCGCTGGCGTCACAAGGCCCACTGCCAGAACCCCGCAGCGGGCGCGTTTCGCGGCGCGTGCGCTCGTTCCCGGTCACGCCCCGGGTGTCGCTGGCACCCGATGAGCGGGCGCAGCGCTGGCTGCTCACGGTGTCGGCCAGTGACCGCACGGGCTTGCTCTACGCCATTGCGCGTGTGCTGGGCCGCAACCACGTCAACCTGCAACTGGCCAAGGTCAGCACGCTGGGTGAACGGGTCGAGGACACCTTCTTGGTGGACGGGCCCGAGCTGCAACGGCCCAAGGCACAGCTGCGCATAGAAACCGAGCTGCTGGATGCCGTGGCGGCGTCGGCGGCGTGATGAGTGGCCTGATGAACAGCGTGACGAGCGGCGCAATGACTGCCATGCCGTGTGGCACAACCGGCGGCCTGCCCACATGAGCCTGCGCCGCATCAGCGCCACTGACGCCATCACCCGGCTGGCCGAATTCAGCGCTGTCATCGACGCCCGCAGCGAAAGTGAATACGCGCTGGACCACGTGCCCGGTGCCGCCAACTGGCCGAGCCTGAACGACGAAGAGCGGCAACGCGTGGGCACCGAGTACGTGCAGGTTTCACCCTTCACGGCACGCAAACATGGTGCGGCGCTGGTGGCACGCAATATCGCCCGCCACATCGACACCCATGTGCACGCCTTGCAGCGCGAATGGCGCCCGCTGGTGTACTGCTGGCGAGGCGGCCAGCGCTCGGGCGCCTTGTGCACCGTGCTCGACCAGATTGGTTTTGCCGTGCATGTGCTGGACGGTGGCTACGTGGCCTTCCGCCGCGCCGTGCTGGCCGAGATGCAAACCCTGCCGGCCACGCTGGACCTGCATGTGCTGCTGGGCCGCACAGGGTCGGGCAAGAGCCGCTTGCTGCAGGCGTTGCAGGCCCAGGGCGCGCAAGTGCTGGACCTGGAAGCGCTGGCCTGCCACCGGGGCAGCGTGCTGGGGCCGCTGCCCGGCCAGCCGCAGCCGTCGCAAAAAGCGTTTGAGACCCAGCTGTGGCAGGCCCTGCGCGGCTTTGACCCGACGCAGCCGGTGTTTGTGGAAGGAGAGAGCCGCACCATCGGCCGGCTGCGCGTGCCCGAGCCGCTGCTGCAATGTGTGCGTGCCGCCCACTGCATCCGGCTTGAAATGTCGGTGCCTGCGCGCGTGCACATGCTGCTGGACGACTACGCGCACTTCGTCAGTGACGTTGAAAGCTTCTGCGCACGCCTGGAGCCGCTGCGCGAACTGCGGGGCACCGCCGTGGTGGCGCGCTGGCAAGAACAAGCCCGTGCCGGCGAGCTGGCCCCGGTGGTGCAAGAGCTGCTGGCGCAACACTATGACCCACAGTACGAACGCTCCATGTCACGCAACTTTGCTGGCTTTGCCACGGCACCCGCACTGGCCTTGGCCGACGCCGGGCCGGCCGCATTGGCGGCGGCAGCCACGCACCTGATTCACAAGGTCACCACCGACGCCATCGCCGGTTGATGGCCGACCCCTCGTCAGCCCCTGCAGCAACGCCGCGCAAGCCGCACATGGCTACACTGCCGGACCCCGGACCCGCCAACTGCCGCACCGCATGACCGTCCTCCGATCCAAGCGCGCCCACGGCGTGCAGACCGTGCCGCTGCTGCGCCCCTTGCACTGGTTGGCACTGGGCTGGGCCGACCTCTTGCGTTGCCCGCTGCCCGGACTGCTGCACGGCGGGGTGGCAGCTTTGTTTGGTGCCGCGCTCACGGCGCTGGCCCGTGACCGTTTCTGGTTTCTGGCCGGGGCCTTCAGCGGCTTCTTGCTGGTGGCACCGCTCATTGCCACCGGGCTTTACGCCGTGAGCCGCAGCCTGGAACGGGGCGAAAAGCCTGGTCTGCATACCGCACTGGCCGCCTGGGTACCCAAGGACAGCCGCCTGGTGCGCTTTGGCCTGCTGCTGGCGCTGGCTGGCACGGGCTGGGTGCTGACATCGGCGTCGCTGATCACGTGGTTGGCCCCCAGCCCGATCCTGAGCCCGGCGGACTTCTTGCGTGTGGTGGTGGTGGCCAAGGACGGCAACCACCTGTTTGAAGCCTGGATCATCCTGGGCAGCGTGTTGGCCGCGCCCATGTTTGTGTCCACCGTGGTGGCCATACCCATGCTGCTGGACCGCTCAGCCAGCGTCACCACGGCCGTGGCCACCAGCGTGGGCGCGGCGCTGCTCAGCCCCGGCGCGATGGCCTTGTGGGCCACGCTGATCCTGGTGCTGTCACTGCTGGGCATGGCCACGTTGATGGTGGGCCTGGTGGTGGTGGTGCCTTGGCTGGCGCATGCCAGCTGGCATGCCTACCGCGACCTGGTGAAACCTGCGCCCGGGGTGGGCGAAGACTGATGTTTGGCTACACCGAAGAGCAGATTGCCCAGTTCGGGCTGACCTTCGGGGTCAGCGCGTTCATGCTGTACATGGTGTTCATCATCTTTCAGCTGGCGCGCGAATCCAAGGCGGGCAAGTTCGGCACCTTCGTGCTGTTTCTGGCGCTGGGTTTTGGGCTGGTAGGTTTTGCGGCCAAGTCGGTGATCAAGTACTTCATTGAAAGCGGCAGCGGCGGCTGACGCTGACCTGGCCCAGGATGCCGGGCGCCGCCGCGCATCATGCAAGTTGGCGCGGGCCCGGACCGGCAACGAAAAAGCCCGGCGCCGCAATAGCGCCAGGCTTGGGGTGGCATGCCGCGCCGGCCCTGCGGCCGGCGGCGAAGACGCCGTCAACCCATGTGCAGGCCACCGTTGCAGGCCAATTCTGCGCCGGTGGTGAAGCCCGAATCCGGGCCTGCCAGCCAGGCCACGACAGAAGCAATTTCTTCCGGCGTGCCCAGGCGCTTGACGGGGATCGTGGCCACGATCTTTTCCAGCACTTCGGGCTTGATGGCGCGGACCATGTCGGTGCCGATGTAACCCGGGCTGACGGTGTTGACCGTAACGCCCTTGGCGGCCATTTCTTGCGCCAGCGCCATGCTGAATCCGTGCATGCCGGCCTTGGCTGCCGAGTAGTTGGTTTGGCCGGCCTGGCCCTTGGCGCCGTTGACCGAGCTGATCTGGATGATGCGGCCCCAGCCCTTTTCCACCATGCCCGGCACCACCTGCTTGGTGACGTTGAAGAGCGAGTTGAGATTGGTGTCGATCACCGCGGCCCAGTCCTCGCGGGTCATCTTCAGGAACATGCGGTCGCGGGTGATGCCGGCGTTGTTGACCAGCACGTCAATCGGGCCGTGCACGGCCACGGCGGCCTTGAATGCCTCCACCGTGGACTCCCAGTCGGCCACGTTGCCCACCGATGCGTAGAAGGTGTAACCCAGCGCCTTTTGCTCGTCGAGCCACTTGGTGAAGTCACGGCTCGGCCCGCAGCCGGCGATGACCGTGAAACCCTCTTTGTGCAGGCGCTGGCAGATGCCCGTGCCAATGCCACCCATGCCACCGGTCACGTACGCCACTTTCTGTGTCATTGCTTGCTCCTTTGTTGTCATCAAAAACAGAACACTTGAGGGTTACCCGGCGCCGCGATACGGTCAA
>CAZUKT010000460.1:0-4047 GCA_964620975.1 uncultured Rubrivivax sp.
GGCACTCGCCTTCAAACGCCCACGCTTATCGGCTGTTAGTTGTTAAAGAGCTTGCGTTTGCTTTTCAGCATTTGCATCACTGAACATTGTTCAGCGAAGACCGCGATTCTGACATGTTTTCTAAACCACTGTCAAGTACTCGGCTTTGATTGCGCCTGCTTTGCTTGGGTACATGTCTAAGTGCAACTTTCGTTGCCTACCTTCAGCGCAGCCTTCGACTGTAGCACATATTTTTAGCGCTGCGCAAGATTGGGCGCTCTTGGACCGTGACACTGGCCTTACACCGGGACCCGGAAGACTTGGCCGGGGTCGTCTGCCTGCAGCACTTTTTCAAGTAGCCCTGACAGCATCCTGGTGTCGGCACGCAGCACCCGCTGCTTGACTGCCGAGATCCTAGCTGGGTGCATGGAAAAGCTTCGCAGCCCCATGGCAAGCAGCAGGTCAGTGAAGGCGGGGTCCCCCGCCATCTCACCGCAAACACTCACGCCGCGCTCCCTGCGTTTGGCCGAGACGATCGTTTGGTGCAGCAATTGCAGCACCGCAGGATGCCAGGGGTCATACAGATGCGCCACCGCCTCGTCGGCGCGGTCAATAGCCAGTGTGTATTGAATGAGGTCGTTGGTGCCGATCGACACAAAATCAAAGTGCTGCAAGAAACGATCGATCATGAGAGCAGCAGCGGGGACCTCGATCATTGCGCCGACTTCGACCCGGCCGTAGGCGCGACCCGCTTCGTCAAGTTGCTGTTTGGCGCGCGCCAGTGCCTCGAAGACAAGCTTGACTTCGCCCAAGTGCGCGACCATCGGGATAAGGATGCGCACCTTGCCGAACACACTGGCACGCAGGATGGCCCGCAGTTGCTGGCGAAACATGCCAGGCTCAGAGAGGCTCCAGCGGATCGCCCGCAATCCAAGCGCCGGATTCAGCCCGTGCTCGTGCCGCAGTTCCTGCGGGCTCATGCGCTCAAGCGGTTTGTCGGCGCCAATGTCCACTGTGCGGATGGTCACCGGCAGGCCTTGCATGGTCACGACTGCGTCGCGGTAGGCTTCAAACTGCTCCTCTTCGCCGGGCAGGTCACCGCCCCGGTTCATAAACAGAAACTCGCTTCGGAACAGGCCAACGCCTACCGCGCCTGCCTCCAGCGCCCCGGCACCGTCGCCAGGCTGCTCGATGTTGGCCAGCAATTCGACGGCTTGGCCATCAAGGGTGACCGCAGGCGTGTGCCGCAAGCGGTCCAACCTGGCGCGTTCGAGTTCGCTTTGGCGCTGCCGAAATCGGTACTCCTCCAGCACGATGGGAGAGGGGTTGACGATGACGATGCCGGCATCGCCATCGATGACAACCCAGTCGTCCTGCCGAATGAGCCGGCTCGCTTCACGTGCGCCGACAACAGCCGGGATGTCCAGGCTGCGGGCCACGATGGCCGTGTGCGAAGTACGACCACCTACGTCAGTGACAAACCCTGTGAACACGCTGCGCTTGAACTGCATCATGTCCGCCGGGGCCACGTCGCTGGCCACCAGCACCAGGTGGTCTTCGCCGGCAAAATCACGGGCTGGCTGCACCCTTGCCGCCGACGCAGCCGACCCGCCGCCGCGCACGGCAAGTTCACGCAATAGGCGTTCGACCACCTGCTCTACGTCTGCCTTGCGCTCGCGCAAGTAGGCGTCGTCCATTTCGTCAAACTGCCGGGCCAGCACTTCAAGCTGTGCCGAAAGCGCCCATTCGGCGTTGTAGTGACGCTCGGCAATCCAGACATTCGCTGCTCCGATGAGGGCGTCGTCGTGCAGCAGCATCAAATGCACATCAAGCAGCGCGGCCAGTTCGTGCGGCGCTTCAGCTGGCAGTTCGCGCTTGAGGGACTCCAGTTCGAGCGCCACCGCATCACGTGCAAGGCGCAAGCGCTGAATCTCGTTGTCAGTGCCCTCGGCGCTGACAAAGTAGTGGGCCACGTCGACGCGGCTCGAAGCCACGATCACGGCGCGGCCGATGGCCACGCCACGCGACACGGGCATGCCGAATACCTGGATGCTCATAGGCTCAATGTAGCGCAGGCCCGTTGGCCCGCTGGCGCTTATTCGCCTTCGCCGAACTTTCCTTCGACAAGCGCACGCAAGGCGTCCATGGCGGCTTGTTCGTCCGCGCCCTCGGTTTCGATCTCAACCTCGCTGCCCAGGCCAGCCGCCAACATCATGACGCCCATGATGCTTTTTGCATTGACGCGGCGGTTGTTGCGGCTGAGGTGGATGTCACTCTTGAAGCTGCCGGCCAGCTTGGTGAGCTTGGCTGAGGCGCGGGCATGCAGGCCGAGCTTATTGTTGATGCTGATGCTGGACTTGATCATGGCTGGCAGGAGGAGTCGGCTGATTCTGACGGCGGGGTACGGCCACGTGCATCACCCCCTGGGACGCGCCGGACACTGCACGGGTAACGAGGTCGTCCAACGCGTTCTCGGCATAGCACAAGGTACGCCAAAGCATGGGAACGTTGACCCCAGCCACCACGCGCGAATGCACGCCGTCGGCGGCGGCCAACGCAGCATTGCAAGGCGTGGCACCAAACACGTCCACCATGATCAACACGTCGGCAGCAGGCAATGCCGCCAGCGCCTCGCGGATGCGCGCCTCGGTGGCTTCCAGCGTGGCGCCGGCTTCAACATCAACCGCAGCGAGGCGACTCTTGCAGTCCGGATAGACATGCTGCGCCACGGCTTGCAACGAAGAAGCCAAGGGGGCGTGGGCAACGAGGAGTAGGCTGGCCATGATGGTGTTTCAGGCAGGATTATCAGCACCTTGCCGATCACCATGCAAAAACCAACCATACGACGCCAGGCAACAGAGCCCGAAAAGCCCGAAAGCGATCCGAAATGATGTGATCTCGGACAACTCTGCAGCGCGCAGCGCGTCGACCAGCAAGCCGATACCCCACTGGATGCAAAAGACCCCGCTAAAAATTACCAGATTGAAGGCAGAAAGAGCGCGCCCTGCCTGCGCCGCCGGAAAGGCTGCGCCAATGGCCGGCTGGCTGACCGAAACAAAGGTGCAGGCCACACACCAGGCGGCCCAGTGCAACGCACCCGCATCGGGCCCCTGCACCACGTTCAACCCGAGCAAAGCCAGCGCCAACGGCAAACCCCGTGTCATGAGCCAGACCGCGTCGATGCCGTGCCGCACCAGGCGCGGCATCACCATGCCCCAAAGCAGAAAGGCAAAGAGCATGGCCAAGTTGATGCCGAAAAGGCCCTTTGCCGCGTCGTCGGCTGCCCAGCCGCACACACGCGTCAGCCAGGGCCCCGCCCATAGAGCCTGCACAGCCACCATGCCACCGTAAACAAAGAAGCCCAGCGGCGCCATGCGCCGAAACATGGGGTGCCGGGCAATCGCGACATACCCAACGTCGGCGGAGGAACGGGCCACCGTGGGGGTCGGGTCACGCGGCACCCACCACGCCACTGCCGCCATGGCCAGCAGCAGTAGCGCGGCCAGGGCCCAGAACAAACCACGCCAACCCAGCGTCGGCAACAGCCATTGCACCGGCAAGGTCGACGCCAACATGCCCAGTGAGCCCGTCATCAGCATCCATGAGTTGGCCCGCAATTGCGTCGCCGCTGAAAAGAGCCGCCGGTATGCAGTGAGTGGCGCCATCAGGCAGGCCGCCACACCGGCGCCGATCAGTACCCTCGCGCCGATCAATGCTGGCAGGCTCGGGGCCAACGCAAACGCGCCGCAGCCCAGCACGGCCAAAGAAAGCAGCGCCAGCAGCGCGCGGCGCGGGCCGAAGGTGTCAAGGGCGCGCCCCAGCGGCAACTGCAGCGCAGCAAACCCAAAGAAGTACGCGCCAGCCAGCAGCCCAAGATCAGCGGCCCGCAGATCCAGCTCGGCGCTGAACACGGGTGCCAATGTGGCTGTAACCGCACGCAGCAGCGCCGAGAAAAAGTATGCAAAGGCAAAGGCCAGGAAGACGGCCACAGGGTGTGCCACGTCGCCCGCAATCGAAGTCTCTTGATGCTGCTTCGGCAGACCATTGCCGTCTGGGCGGCCGGGCGTG